>CAYZNB010000016.1:0-30623 GCA_964478535.1 uncultured Thermotogaceae bacterium | reverse complement strand
TTTTTAGCAATTTTTGACCGAGCGAAATTTGTTTTTTAGAAAATTTGATCTTGTTTGCGTTTATTTTATCCAATGTTTACTACTTCATTATAAGCTTTTGCTTTTAAAGCTTTTCCTTTCCAACTAACCTACTTTCTAAAGTAATAAACCCACAAAAAATTAAATAGAATCAAGATTTTTGACAATTTCTTTAAATTTATCTCCACGTTGAATAAAGTTTTCAAATAAATCATAACTTGCTCCCGCTGGAGAAAGAATAACATAATCTCCTTCAGAAGTATCTTGAAACGAATTTTTAACAGCTATATCTAAAGTATCGACATTTATAAATTTAGTATTTAATTTATAAAAAGAAAGTTCTTTTTTCATTTCTCCAAAAACATAAACTTTTTTTGCATACTTTTTTAGTTCATCAACTAACGGAGTTAAATCTTCTTTTTTCGGAATTCCGGACAAAAAAGCATAATAATTTTTATCTCTAAAACTTTTATAAGCATTATAAGCAGCGTGTACATTTGTGGCTTTTGAATCGTTAAGAAAAGTCACGCCTTTATATTTTCTTACAAACTCTAAACGATGTTCTAATAGTTTAAAATTTTTTAGTCTTTCTTCAATAGTTTTTTCAGAAATCCCAAGTTTTAAACAAGTTATTATTGAAGCTACTGTATTTTCTTTATAAATGTCAAAATTTAAAGCTTCATTTTCAACTTTTATTTTATTATTTTCAAAATTAAAAACACCGTTTTCTAAAATTTTTTTATTAAATTTAACAGCTTTTTTAGATTTAAATAGATTCGTTTGTAATTCAGTATTGAAAATAACAATTCCATTATTTTCAATACTCCTGACGCCCATGTTTAATTTGGTTTCGTAATATTCTTGAAGGGTACTGTGCCAATTTAAATGATCTGGTGCGAGGTTTAAAATAACAGAAATATCTGGGCAAAAATCTTTCCCCCAGAAAAGTTGAAAAGAACTTACTTCTACTACATAATATTTATAATCAAAAGGAGCATTTATCAAAGGTGTTCCTATATTTCCTCCAATAAATGTATCTAACTCTTCTCCCATTAAAATATGTCCTATCATACTTGTAGAAGTTGATTTTCCGTTTGTACCTGTAATGCCTATAAATAAAGCATTTTTATTATTTTGTTTTATAAGATTCCATGACATTGCTAATTCGGTAGTATAATTTATTTTGTTATCAAAAATTATTTTTGCGGCTTCTCCGTACGGAGGGACTCCTGGGCTTACTACGGCTATATCACAGCTTCTGATAAATTCTCCGTGATTTTCTTCGAATCTTATTTTATGTTTATTAAAGTAAAGTTTTGTAACTTCATCAAATGGTTTATCTTGACTTACAAACAAATCATAATCTTTATCTACCATATAATTTATTAAATCTTTGTTACTTTTACCATAGCCGATAAAACAATATTTCATTCATTCACCCTCCGACAGCAAATATGCCTATTAAAAAATTTATAAACCAAAAAAACATTACAACTCTTTCTTCTGACCATTTTTTTAATTCAAAATGATGATGGATGGGAGCCATTAAAAAAAGTCTTTTTTTGCGGATTTTAAAACTTAAAACTTGAAGAACAACACTAAAAAACTCTATAATGAAAATAAAACAAGTAAAAATTAAAAATATTTCCATTGAATAATAAACTGCAAAAGAACCTAAAATACCACCCAAGGCTAAAGACCCTGAATCTCCCATAAAAATTTTCGCAGGTTTTATATTATACACCATAAAAGCTGCTACAGGCAATATTAAAAGGTATATGATAGATATATCTACATTATATAATTTATAAGCTGCTATAACGGTAAAAAAAGATGAAATTACAAATGTTCCTGATGATAATCCGTCTAATCCGTCGGTAAGGTTAGTTGCATTTGACATAGAAGATATAAAAAGAATAACCCATATAGGATATATAAACTTTAAATCAATTGACAAATTTGTGAAAGGCATTATTATTTCAGAATTATAATTATAATATCTAATGACTAAAAAAATTATTAAAGAAAAGAATAATTGCAAGATAAGTTTTTGATAAGCTTTTAATCCCGTAGAATCTTTTTTTAAAACGCTGATAAAATCGTCTAAAAACCCTATAAAACCGAATAAAAAAGCAGATAATCCAATTATTAAAAAAATTGGATTAGAATTAACAAAAAAGAAAAGAAAAGAATTAATAGAAATTGCCACAGTAAAAAGAAGTCCGCCAGACGTTGGAGTTCCTTCTTTATAATTGTGAAGGTCAGGCCCTTCTTTTCTTATATGTTGACCATATTTCATTTTTTTTTGCCATGAAATATATTTTGGATAAAGAAATAAAAGAATAACAAAAGTAATTAAAGAAAAAATTAGAATCATAAAATCCCTCGCTCTTTTATAAATTTTTCAAAACCAATACTATTAGATGCTTTTAAATATATTAAATAACTTTTATGTTCGTTTATAATATTAGATATATTTTCAATTTTATCAAAAAATATAACTTCATCAAATATAAATTTTTTGTTCGGATCATAAAAAAATATTTTATCAAAAATATTTTTTGCTTGAGTAACTATTTGATTATGAATTTCTTGAGATATTTCTCCTAGTTCTTTTACTTCACCCATAATAAGAATTTTTTTATAATCTTTTATTTTATTTATACTTTCAAATCCGGATTTAAAAGATTCAAGGCTTGCGTTGTAACAATCCGAAATTATGATTCCGTTTTCTGATTTGAAAATTTGAAAACGATTTTCAGGAAGCTTTATTTGTTCTATTATAAAAGGATCAATTGGAAATTCAATATAAATTACGAAAATCAAACAAGCGAGAAGATCTAAAAGTTGCCCTTCAGACCAAAAATTATTTAAAGTCAATAAAACTTGTTTTTTGTGTATTTCAAATAAAACTTTTGTTTTTTCTTTAACATATTCATAGTAAATTAAAAAACCCGAATTATTCTCATTTTTACCAAAATTTAAAAAGTTTAAATGATTTGGAATAATTGAATTAAGATAGTCGTTATCTCCAAAACATATTAAAAGACCTTTTTCCATATTAGATGTTATTTTCATTTTTTCAACAGCGACATTTTCAAGCGTTTTTAAAAATTCAATATGACTATGCCCTATATTAGTAATAAATGCCACATCGATTCTATAAAATTCTGTTAAATATTTTAAATCATTTTCTTTTTGAAGGCCCATTTCTAAAATAACAACTTCTTCGCCGTTATAATTATTCAATATAGTTAATGGAATCCCTATTTCTGTATTATAATTTTTTTCTGTTTTAAAAACTTTTAAAGAATGCCTTAACATCTCGTAAAGGATTTCTTTAGTAGTTGTTTTTCCAGTAGATCCCGTTATACCTATTTTTAAATTTGCTTTACTTATCATTTCAGAAGACAAAATTAAAATTTCTTTTTCAACACTTTCTACAATAATTATATTTGAATTATTATAATTCAACTTTTTTTCAACAACGCAATAAGAAGCACCTTTTTTGAAAGCTTCTTCCACATAATCATGTCCGTCTGCTTTTTCACCCTTATAAGCTAAAAAAACATCATTTTCTTTTACTTGGCGGGAATCAATAACAAAATTATAATTTTTATAAACTAATTCTCTTAAAGTCATTTCTTTAAATTCTTTCTTAAATTATCTATAATTTTTTCGGCAACTTCATAATCGTTAAATTTAACTTTTTTCCCATTAGCAAACAATTGGAATTTTTCATGGCCTCTTCCAGAAATTATGACAATATCTTCTCTGCTTGCAAAATTTATTGCAGCATTTATTGCGTTTTCCCGATCTTTTATTATGATGAAATTATCTTCTTTATCAACGCCTTCTTTAATATTTTCAATAATTTTATCTTCATCATCATCTTTTGGATCATCATTCGTAAGTACTATTATATTTGCATAATTGCTTGCAATTTCTCCCATTATTTTTCTTTTGCCAATATCCGCATTGCCGCCTGCACCAAAAACTATTATCACTCTACCTTTTACCATTTCGCGAGCGTTCTTTAAAACTTTTTCAAGAGCATCAGGAGTGTGCGCAAAATCAACAACAACAAAAAAACCGAGTGCTTTGCTATTATTTACGAGTTCAAATCTTCCAGGAACACCGTTGAAAGATATGATTGCTTTTTTAATTTCTTCATAATCTATTCCATAAAATCTTGCCGCAGCAACAGCTGCAGTAATATTTAAAGCATTAAAATCTCCGGTTATAGAAGAATATAAAGTTATTTCTTCTTTTTCAGGAGTTATAAGTTTAAAGTTCATTTGAAAAACACTTTTTACAACATCTTTTACTATGTAATCAGAGTTTTCGTCAAAACCGTATGTTATTATTTGATTCTTTGGAATATCGAAATCATTTATATCGAAATTATCTAAGTTAACAATAACTTTTCCTTTTGATTTTAAGAATTTTAATAAAGACAACTTAGTATTTTTATAATCTTCAAAGTCTTTATGATAATCGAGATGATCTCTGGTGATATTTGAAAAAGCCAATAAGTCATAAGATAAATTTTCAATTCTTTTTTGCGTTAGTGCGTGAGAAGAAACTTCCATATTTATAAATTCAACATTTCTTTCTTTGCTAAGTTTCAACAAATTAGCATTTTTAGGAATGCTTAGTGTGGTATTATAAGATTCTTCAATAAATTCATCATTAATTTTAACTTCCACAGTGCTTATTAAAGATGATTTTTTCTTATTTTCTCTTAAAATATGATGCAATAAAGTTGCTATAGTAGATTTACCATTAGTTCCAGTTACACCAAAAAGTTTAAAATCGTTCGAACTAACCTCTAAAAATTTGTGAAGAAGTACTGCAAGAGCTTTTTTTGTATTTTTAACCTGTAAAAAATTTATACTATCTTTCAGATTGATAAGTTTTGAAGTGTTTTCAACGATAATTAATCCAGCATTATTTTTTGTTGCTTCTAAAATAAAATTATGACCGTCAAAAGCCTCTCCTTTTAAAGCAATAAAAATGTCATTTTTTTCAACGACGGAGGCGTTGTCTTTAACATTTTTTAAATCCAAATTTTCATTTGTAACATTACTCTTTAAAATATTATCCGATAACAGTTCTATAACATTTTTTATTTTCAAAATGACACCCCCCTAAAAAATTTTATATAAAATTTTCTTTTTGTATTTGACAAAGTAAAAAAATATTGATATCATTAAGTTAGCACTCATAAAAAAGGAGTGATAAAAATGGGCATGAGTTTATCTATAAGGCAAAAAAATATTTTGCTATCTATTGTTGAAATATATATAAAAACTAAAAAACCTGTCAGTTCAGAAGATGTTCTTGAAAATTCTGATGTAAAAGCTAGCAGTGCAACAGTGAGAAATGATATGCAAAAACTTCAACACCTAAAATACATTTATCAGCAACATGCAAGTGGTGGAAGAATTCCCACTGACGAAGCTTTAAAAATGTATTTTGAAATAATTGACGAAGTTTTTTCAAGAAAAGAGGCATTTATTGATCTGCCAAAAAACTATAAGTTTTATGATTTAAATCATATGTTTGAGAATATTTCAAAAATGATTTCTTCTTTACTAAATGGATTAGTTATTTTTGAATATCCTGATCCCAAATATATTTATATTACGAGAGCAGTTGTAACTCCTTTAACAGAATACGCTTTTGTAGTCAGTTTTATGACTAATCTTGGAATGACTATATCTCGTACCGTTGATAGTTATGGTCTCCCCAAAGCAAAAGAGCTTGAAATGATGTTAAATTCAGGTTTGACGGGTAAATCTCTTCAAGAAATATTTCTGGGTGTTAAAAATCAATATTTTCAAACAGATGATATAAGGGTTTCAAATATGATGGAACTTATAAAGGGACTTTTAGACGAATTTGCAAGAAAAAAATATATTGTATATGGTTTGGAAAAAATTATTTCCTCAACAAAGCCGAGTTTGGAATGTATTGAAAGTTTAACTATGCTAATTGAAAATGACGGTATAAAAAACGAAATCTTTAAAGGCTTGGAGTATTCTACCGATATAAAATTATTTTTTGGAAATGATATAAACTCTAAATCGTTAAAAAATTTAGGCTTTTTTTATTCGTCATATTGTAAAGACAGCCATACTATTGGAAGAATATTATTTATAGGAGATAAATTTAACGAATATGAAAAGATTTATAAAGTTTTAAAAGAATATAATTCGAGATTCTCTGAAATTATATCAAAAAATCTTTAACAAACGAAATATGTTAATTAAACGTAACATTGGTTTATAGAGAATGAAAAAGTTGCTAAGTAAAAAGTTGCTAAGTTTTTAAGGGATTTCATCAAAATAATTTTATTATTTAATTCCCTACATTGTGTTATAAAAAACATAGGCGACAGGTCCAGACTGCATTTAATGTAGTGTAACAACCACGCCGAAATTTGCACGGCGTTACAGCGCAGGCAAAAACATTCATCTTTTGCGTTAAACAATGGTTCAACGATTGCTCAACTACCGTTCCCAAGGAGGCGCGGCATTACAGCACCCATGACAATGTTGGTCAGCAAACAGTTGATCAGAAATAACGCTAAAACAAGCTTCAGTGTTTAATTCCCTTCTTGAGGGGTGGAAACCGAAGGTTGACGGGGTGGACAGGTTTTTGAACGAAAATTCTCAATGCATTATAAAGAATCTTTAATCTTTTTTTGCTTTTAATTATTAATGGATTTTCCTGACCAACTAACCCACTTTAAAACATTATAAAAAAAATAGAGAACGTTTTTAGATATATTTTAGAACTATTTTTTGCTTTTTCAGTTACTCAACTGATTCATATAAAAAAAACGGAGGAATTAAAAATGTCGGATAAAATTAAAAAGAAGATGGAAAATTTAGAAAAAGAGATAAAAACACTAAAAAAAGAAAACGAAGAACTAAAAAATAAAGATAAAGATTTGAATGAAGAGTTAAAAAAATCTCAAGAAGATGCTTCAAAATATAAAGAAGCTGCAATTTCAATAAAAAGTGATTTTGAACATTATAAAGAAATTGTAATTAGAGAAAAAAAAGAAATTGAGCAAAAATCGAAAGAAAAAACATTAAAAAATTTCATTGTTCCTTTTCAAAAGTTAGCTTTATCTATGAATTATAAAGATAGCCCAGAATTTTTAAAAGCAGTTGATATGGTTTTTAAAGATTTTTTAAAATCTTTTGAAAATTCCGATCTAAAATTCATTAATCCAAAAAAAGGCGAACCTTTTGATCCATTCGAACATGAGGTTGTTGAAAAAATTGAAACGGATGAAATTCAAGAATATCACATTTTTAATTCGCAGATTTATGGATATAAAATAAAAGATAAAGTTGTAGAGCCTGCAAAAGTTTCTGTAGCCGTTAAACCTAAAAAAGAAGAAATAAATATAGAGCAAAAACATTTTGTTGAAGAAAAAGAAGAAGGAAATGAGCAAATCAAAACTGAAGAAAAAATGGAAGGTGAAGAATAATGCCTCAAAAAAAAGATTATTATAAGATAATGGAAGTTGATAAAAATGCTACGGCAGAAGACATAAAAAAAGCATATCGAAAACTTGTCAAACAATGGCATCCTGATAAACATCTAGAGAATAAACATGTTGCGGAAACTAAATTCAAAGAAATTCAGGAAGCATATGAAGTTTTAGGAGATCCAGAAAAAAGAAAACTATATGATAGGTTTGGATTTATACCTGATGGCGGAATGCCAGGAAACGGAAGAAATCAAACAGGAGGATTTGAAGACATATTTAAAGATTTTTTTGGCGGGGGATTTGCTGAATCAGATGCGGGAAGTCCGTTTTCAGATTTTTTTGATATGTTTACAGGAGGAACTTCTTCTAGGGGCAGAACAAGGTCAAGTAATCCTCCGGTAAGAGGTGAAGACATAAGAGTTTATGTTACACTTGATTTAAAAGATGTTTTATATGACACGAAAAAACTTATAGAATATACGAGGACAAAATCTTGTGATTCATGTAATGGAAATGGTTCAGAAAACGGAACCTCCTTTTCAACTTGCCCCAGATGTAACGGAGTAGGGCAGATAAAAGAAGAACAGAGAACATTTTTAGGAGTATTTGTAAAAACATCTGTATGTCATACTTGTGGTGGGCAAGGACGAATAATTGAAAAAAGATGTGATAAATGTTCAGGAAGTGGCAAACTCCATAAAAAGGAAAGATTGGAAGTTACTATTCCCAGTGGTATAGAAGATGGATATTCTTTAAGAATAAGAGAAAAGGGGCATGCCGGAAAAAATGGAGGGCCTGACGGAGATTTAATTCTTCATTTGAGGATAAACGAAAATAGTACTTTTGTTAGAAAAGGAGCAGATTTAGAAACCCAAATTTCAATAGATTATGTTTTAGCAGCTCTTGGAGGAAAAATAATTATTCCTACTTTAGAGGGGGACCTTACAGAAAAAATTCCTGAAGGTACAAATCCAGGAACAGTCCTTAGAATAAAAAATTATGGTCTTCCAAATTATACAGGTAGAAAAAGAGGCGATTTATACGTTAAAATAAACGTTGAAATCCCGAAACCAAATTCTAAAGAAAAGAAATACTTAAAAGAAATTGCTAAAGAAAAAAAGTTAGTTATATAGTTTATTAAAATTAAAATATATGCTATAATATTGTCTAATGATCCGCAAAAATATAAGTGGAGGAAAAGCTATGAATCTGATTAAAGATAAGAAAAAAGATTACAAAAAAACTGCAGTTGATTATATTATTATTACTGCAGGTACTTTTTTTACCGCATTAGGTTTAGTAATGTTTTTACTCCCGTATAATATAGTTGCTGGAGGAGTTAGTGGTTTGTCAGTTGTTTTCAACTATTTGTTTGGTTGGTGGTTGGGAGCACAAATGTTAATTTACAATGTTGTATTGTTTGCTGTTGGGTTTAAGTTACTTGGACTTGGGTTTGGAATAAAAAGTATTTATTCAGCGGTTACTTTATCTATTTTTGCTGATCTAATGCAGCAAGCATTAAATTTAGATACTTTTATACCTGAGATGATTCAGAGACACGGCGGAAGCGGTGGAACAGATATCATTTTAATGAGTGCAATTTATGGTGCCGTAATTTCAGGTTTTGGTATGGGTCTTGTTATTTGGCGGGGTGCAACTACAGGTGGAACGGATATAATAGCTATGATCTTCAATAAATATATGGCAATTTCAGTGGGAGCGGGTTTAATAATAGCAGATGCAGTAATAACTTTTTCTTCTGTAGTTATAAATCCAATGATACCAATGTACGGGTTAATTACGATTTTTATAGTTGCAAAAGTTATTGATGCAGTTTTAACAGGATTAGAAGCGACAAAAACCGTTTTGATTATAAGTCAATATCATGATAAAATAAAAGGAACAATATATGAAAAATTAGATAGAGGTATTACATATATAAAAGCAACAGGTGGATATACACAACAGGATAAAAATATTGTTATGGTAACTATATCCCGTTCGGAAATAGGATTGTTAAAAAAGATTATAAATGAATGTGATTCAGAAGCTTTTGTAGTAGTTCTTCAAAATAGCGAAGCCTTAGGTTATGGCTTCAAAAAAAATTCATAAATTTATTAAGGTAGGTGTGTTAAGTGGAAGACCCGTTAAGTAGTACCAACATTATTTATTTAGGTTTATCTATAGTATTTCTTATATTTTTATCGGCAGTTTTTTCTGGTTCAGAAACAGCGTTTACAGCATTAGGAAAACACAAGTTAAGAGATTTGTTTGAAAACGAAACAGATTCCAAAAAGAAGAATTATTTAAAAAAATTTTTTGAGAATCCTAATCAATATTTAACTACAGTTCTGATAATGAATAATATAGTAAATATTTTGGCATCTTCTTTGACTACAGTTTTTGTGTCGACATTTTTTCCTGCTGCTGGAAAATCAGTTGCGGTAGCAACAGGGGCTTTAACTTTAATGATTTTGATTTTCGGTGAAATAACTCCGAAAGTTTACGCAAAAAGATACCATGAAAAATTTTTTAAATTTACTTTTAAATTAATTAGATTTTTAAATGTTCTTCTTACACCATTAGTGTGGTTTTTAGTTAAAATATCAAGTTTTGTAATAAAAATATCTGGTGGAGATCCTATAGGAAAAGACGATACGTTCATTACTGAAAATGATTTAATGAGTTTTTTAGATATAGGACATGAAGAAGGAATTATTGAAAAAGAAGAAAAATATCTTATGCAAAGAAGCCTTGAAATGCGTGAAACATCTGTTAGAGAAATAATGACACCAAGGGTTGAAATTGCAGCGGCAGAAGATACGGAAACTGTAAAAGATATAATAAAAATTATTAATGAAGAAGGGTATTCAAGAATCCCTGTCTTTAAGGAAAATATAGATAATGTAACGGGAATATTTTATGCGAAAGACTTGTTTAAAATAATAAATAATAAAAATACATTAGAAGAAGTTGAAAAAATGTTTCTTGTTGAGTTTGCGCACAAACCTTTTTTTGTGCCAGTAACTATGAAAGCAAAAGATTTACTGAAATTGTTTTTAAGTAACAGAACACATATGGCAATAGTAGTAGATGAATACGGAGGAACAGCCGGGCTTGTAACTCTTGAAGATGTCATAGAAGAGTTAACGGGAGAAATACTTGATGAATACGATGATTTAGTTGAAGAGTCAAATATAACGAAAATTGATGAAAATTGTATTCTTGTTAATGGTTCTACTCCAATAAACGATATAGAAAGGGAACTTGATGCTGATTTCCCTGATACAGAATTTGAAACAGTCAGTGGTTTTTTGTTAGAACAACTTGAAAGATTCCCAAAACCAGGAGAAAAAGTAATATTTGACAATTATGAATTTGAAGTTGTTTCTATTACCGTTAATAAAATTGATAAAGTAAAAGTTACTTTGTCAGTAAAATCAGATAATTTTACAGGAGATGATGATTTTGAACAATAAAGAATATGTGAATATTTTGTTCAAAGAAGCATTGAAAGTTAGAGAAAATGCGTATGTGCCTTATTCAAAATTCAAAGTTGGTGCAGCTATTTTGACTGAAAAAGGGAACATTTATACCGGCTGTAATGTTGAAAACTCATCATTTGGACTTACCGTTTGTGCTGAAAGGAATGCGGTTTTTAAAGCTGTTTCAAATGGAGAAAAAAATTTTAGGTGTATGGTTGTTGTCGCTGATACAAAAGAACCTGTAAGTCCTTGTGGTGCGTGTAGGCAGGTGGTAAGTGAATTTGGAGATTTTGAAATTATTCTTTCAAACTTAAACGGAGATTTTAAATATACTAGTGTGAAAGAACTTTTGCCTTACAATTTTTCGGAAGAACATTTAAATGAAAAATAATATTATTGAAAAAAATAAACTTTTAATTATCGATGATTCTGAAATAAATAGAATGTACATAAAAACGTTAATTGAAGACAGGCTAGAAAATTTCGATCTTTATGAAGCCCCTAATGGTGAAGAAGGAATAAAACTAGCCCTCAAAGTGCTACCTGATGTCATATTATTAGATATAATGATGCCTGATATAAGTGGTTATGAAGTATGTAAAGTTTTAAAAAAACATAAAAAAACATCTGAAATACCGATTATTTTTTTGAGTGCATTAAATGAAATTGAAGATAAAGCAAGAGGATTTGAAGTCGGTGGCGTTGATTATATAACTAAACCGGCAGAAGTAATAGAAGTCATGGAAAGAATAAAGACTCATACTAAATTATATAAAACACAAAAAAAATTAAATGATTATTTAAAAATAATGGATAAAGAATTAAATATTTCAAGACTTATACAGAGAAGGATGCTTCCTGATCCGGAATTCAATGAGGTTTGCTTTAAAAAATATAAATTTTCGTGGTTTTTTTTACCTTCATTTAAAGTTTCGGGAGATATTTTTGGCATCATAAACTTATCTGAAGATGAAAAATTTATTTATATAGTAGATGTTTCAGGGCACGGTTTTTCCTCAACTTTATTATCTTTAACAGTAAAACAAAGTTTAGAAAATATAATAAAATTTAGAAATATTACAGATTTAAAAGAAATAGCTTTAAAATTAGAAAAATATGTGAAAAAATATTTTTTTGACGGAAGTTATTTTACATTACTTCTGCTAAAAATTAAAAAGGATCAAATAGTCTTTTCAAGTTTCGGGCATTTAAGCCCTATTTTTTGTATAAATAACGAAATAAAGTTATCTAAAAAAACAAATTTACCTCTTGGATTAGGTATTTTTAGTGAGATGGCAGAAGAAAATTATGAAGAGGAGACGTATAATTTTAATAAAAATGATTCTTTTTTTATTTATACAGATGGATTAATAGAAACTGAAATTGAAGGTATTTCTGAAAGATTAATTTCTGAAAAATTAAAAGAATTGGAGATTGAAGAAGTTAATCTTGATATAAGAAAAATTTTGAAAAAAACTTATGATGAAGAAAATCCTTTTGAGGATGATATAACTTATCTTATATGTAAAAAAACAGGGGATGATTGATATAAAATTTGAAGAAAAAGAAAATTCTTTTGAACAAAAATTTAAAGGTAATATATTAGACGTAAAAAAATATACCGTAACACTTCCAAATAATAAAACAGCATTCAGAGAAGTTGTAGAACATCCAGGAGCTGTAGCGGTTTTTCCAATAGATTTTGAAAATAATATTTATTTAGTAAATCAATATAGATTTCCTATAAGAAACAATTTAATAGAGATTCCTGCTGGGAAATTTGATTTTATTAATGAAGATCCTTTAGAGTGTGGTGTTAGAGAACTTAAAGAAGAAACCGGAATTACTGCTAAAAATTGGATAAAACTTGGAATTATTCACACTACTCCAGGTTTTTCTAATGAAATTCTTCATTTGTTTTTAGCAAAAGATTTAACCTTTGGACATTCAAATACTGATGAAGATGAATTTTTGGAAATTTATAAAATTAATTTGATAGATTTCGAAGAAAAAATAATAAAAGGTGAAATAACAGATTCAAAAACGATATGCGCTTATTCTATAGCAAAACTACAAAAATTAATATAGCTATTTCAATTTTTTAAGGAGGTTTTTTTGATGAAAGAAATAAGAACAAGGTTTGCTCCAAGTCCTACAGGTTTTTTGCACGTGGGAGGCGCAAGAACCGCTTTATACAATTATTTATATTCAAAAAGAAATAATGGGAAATTTATTTTAAGAATAGAGGATACAGATGTAGAAAGATCAACAAAAAAATCTGAAGATCAATTAATAGAAGCATTAACTTGGTTTGGATTAGATTGGGATGAGGGACCAAAAATAGACGGTGATTACGGTCCTTACAGACAAAGTGAAAGGACTATGATTTACTTGGAAAAAGCCCAAGAACTTTTAGAAAAGGGGTTAGCTTATGAAAGTTATATATATCCTGAAGAAATTGAAAAAATAAAAAATGATTTGTTGGAATCAGGACAGTCAACACATTATACAAATGAAATGATGACTCAATTCAATACAAAAGAAAGAATTGCGGAATATGTTTCAAAAGGACTTAAACCTGTAATTTTTTTCAAAATGAATCAAAAAGAATATGTAATTAACGATCTTATTAAAGGAAAGGTTGTGTTTAAAGAAGGCTCTATCGGAGATTTTGTTTTAATAAGAAGTAATGGATTACCCACATATAATTTTGCAGTTACTATAGATGATATGATGATGAAAATAACTCACGTAATAAGAGGCGATGATCATCTATCTAATACATTAAGACAATTAGCTATTTATGAAGCTTTTGAAGAAGAAACTCCTGAATTTGCACATGTTTCAATGATTTTAGGTGCGGACGGAAAAAGGCTTTCAAAAAGACACGGAGCAACATCTGTTGAAGAGTTTAGATATAATGGTTATTTGCCAGAAGCTGTTTTAAATTATCTAGCTTTATTAGGGTGGTCGCATCCAGAAGAAAAAGAAGTTATGCCAATGGAAGAAATGGTAAAAGAGTTTAATTTTAACAGGGTTAATTCTAGTGCGGCTATTTTTGATGATGTGAAACTAAAGTGGATGAATGGGTGTTATATAAGAAACACTGAAACAGAAAGGCTTTATAATCTTTCAATTCCTTTTATAGTAAAGGCGGGAATTTTATCAGAAGAACAATGTAAAAATAATAAAAAATGGCTTTTAGAAGCTATTGAGCTTATGAAAGTATCAATTGATGAATTAACAGAAATACCTGAGAAATTAAGAGCTTTTATAGAGGATTTTGATTTAGACTTACAAGATGTTGAATTGAAAGAATTTATGGAATCAAAGAATGTTTTGCTGACTATAAAAAAATCGGTCGAACTTTTTCAAAATGATCAGGAATGGACATCAAAAACACTTTTAGAAAATATAAAAGTGTCAATGAAAGAATGTTCTCCTGATAAAAAAGCTTTTTATCAGGCTTTAAGAAAAATAGTTACGAATGAGTTTCATGGCCCGGATTTAGTGAAATCAATACATTTGATAGGAAGAGCAAGAACAATTCAAAGAATTGAAAGGGTGGTGTCTGCATGATAAATGTGAGGCTTTACGATAGCCTTAAAAGTAAACTCATAGATTTTAAATCAATAAAAAAAGATGTTGTAACAATGTATGTTTGTGGACCTACTATATATAATTTAATTCATATAGGAAATGCAAGGCCTATTATCGTGTTTGATTCTATGAGAAGATTTTTTGAGTATATAGGATATAAAGTTATAATGGCTCAAAATTTTACAGACATTGACGATAAAATAATTAATAAAGCAAATGAAACCGGTGCAGATATAAAAACGGTTTCTGAAAGATATATAAATGAATATTGGAAAGATATAACCGCATTAAATGTTCGACCTGCAAATTTTCATCCTAAAACAACTGATTATGTAAATGAAATAATTAATTATATAGAAGTACTTATTGAAAAAGGTTTTGCTTACGTAGCAGAAAACAATGATGTTTATTTTGATGTAAAAAAATTTGAAAAATATGGTGAATTATCTCATAGAAAAATAGAAGATATGGTTTCAGGAACAAGAATAGAAGCAAATGAAGCAAAAAAAGATGTATTAGACTTTGTGTTATGGAAAGCATCAAAAGAAGGCGAACCATATTGGGAAAGCTCTTGGGGTAAAGGGCGTCCTGGATGGCATATAGAATGTTCAGCAATGTCTACCTCACTACTTGGAGAAACTTTTGATATTCATGCGGGAGGCAACGATCTTCTTTTTCCGCATCATGAAAATGAAAGAGCTCAGTCTATTGCAAAAACAGGGAAAGAGTTTGCTAACTATTGGATACATAATGGAATGCTCAAAATTTCTGGTGATAAAATGTCAAAATCTATAGGAAATATATGGCTTGTAAGAGAAGCTGTAGAAAAATATGGAGCAGATACAGTAAAAATATTTATGCTCAGCAAACATTACAGAGCACCTATAGAGTTAGATGAAGCAGGTCTTGCGTCACAAAAAATTTCTGTAGATAGAGTAAATAATATTTTAAAATCAGCAGAAGATTATTTTGAGGGATTTGTTCCAGATATTGAAAAAACTAATTTCATGAAAGAAAAAATAAAAGAATTTACCGAATATTTGAGTTTGGATTTTAACACCCCTAAAACAATAGCATTAGTTTTTAATTTATCGAAAGAATTAGCTAATGCTTTGAATGAAAAAGCTGAATTAAAAATTAAAGAAACATATCATCTTATAAGAAATGAAATAGGCACGGTTTTGGGAGCTTTTGAAAAAACAGAAAAAGTTGAAGATGAAAAGACAAATTCGGATGAATTTATAAAAGCTCTTATAGAAATTAGAAATAAAATGCGCAAAGAAAAAAATTATGAAATGTCTGATTATATAAGAGACAAATTATTAGAACTTAATGTTATTATTAAAGATACACCCGAAGGAACAGAATTTTCATATAAATAAAACAGGGTTTTTACTGCCTGTTTTATTTTTTTAGTTTTTATTTAATAATTTTTTTCGATTATTTTGAGGATAAATCAATTGGAAAATTGAATTTTTATTTTCTTAATAGCAACATAAATTTTTTTTGTAATTTTAACGTAACTTTTTTTTGATATTATATATAGAGAATTTATTTTGGAGGTGAAGTTTATGGTAGATGTAAAAATTATAAATGCAGTTTTGAATTCTTTGACAGAAACTTTTAAAAATGCGGCAAAATTAAATTTAAAATTAGAAAAACCAAAATTACAAAAATCAATAGATGGTAATTATGGTATTGTTACTACAATAGGTTTTAATGGGGTTTTAGAAGGTAATGTTGTGTATACACTTCAGATAGATACAGCATTAGAAATTGTAAATAAAATGATGGAAGGTATGATGCAACTTGATGAATTTGATGAAATGGCTACAAGTGCTATTGGAGAATTAGGAAATATGATTTCAGGTACAATCGCAACAAGTTTAGAAAAAATTGGTTATACAATAAACATAACCCCGCCTTCTGTTGTTGAAGGTAAAGCGTTAAAAGTATCGGTTGATGGGAGCATTTTAAAATTTGTTACAAAACTTCCTAGCGATAAAGAATTTGATATGTATTTGGTTCTAAAATCATAAAAAATGCAGACAAAGTCTGCATTTTTTATTCTATTGAAAAAACTCTTGCTTCAAAAGGATTAAGACTAACTTTTAATTTGCCGTCATGAATTTCCCACGTACTTTCCCCTCTTCTATAGTTTTCAATCAAAGTAGTAATTTTATGAAAGCCTTTCCATGTATGAAAACCAAGGTCAACTTCAAAATAAAATGGATGATTTACGTCTATGTTTATTGGAATTAATAAACCTTTTTTTCCATCCCACCAGAATATAACAAAACCTTTTTCATTTATATCAATAAATTTATAATAAGAAATATCATTAATTAATTTTTCATTTTCTTTTTTAATTTTTCCCAAAAGTTTTAACAATTTGACAATATGGTGATCTGTATCCCAATGCATTACATACCAATCAAAAAAAGCTAATTTTCCATAAAATTGATCAGAAGGTGATAAAGATTTATATTTTTCTTCATTAGGATTTTCAAAATCAAGTCCTGTATTCATTGGTTGTTTTTCAAGAATTTCAAATCCAGAATTTATAAAAGTAATACCATTTGGCATAAATGAACTTAAAACAGCCGCTAATTTTGAAAAAGATTCGCCATATTTTCTTTCGACAGCTCTTGGAGAATCAGGGGTTTCAGGAGCAGCAAAAGCAGGAACTGAAATTTCAGGCATTAAAGTTTTAAATACTTTTTTCAACCAACCTTCATCAACTCTTGGAAGCGTCCACCAAGAATTACCCAAGATACCATCATAACCAAGATTAAAAGCTCTAACATGATTATCCATATTTAATTCTTCGGCTATTAACGCAAAAGCGGGATCAAATTCTTTAGCTTTTTTAATTATCAATCTTTCAAGTTCGCTTGGTAAAGCATGTCCCATATCTAATCTTGCACCATCTATACCAAAATTTTTCTGATAAAATGGCATAATGCTTGTTACAGAGTCCCACAATTCTTCGTTTTTTTCAGTTCCAGGAAAAACGCTTGATTTTATAACGTCAAAAAGAACGTAAGGAGGCTGATTTGATTCAATATATTTTAAAGCTTCTTCTGGATGTGTATTATACATCCTTAAGAATGTAACGTCATCCCAAGTAGGTTGATTATCATTTATCCAATCAGAAAATCCCGGAACTGTAATCAGTTTAAATTCTCTAATTATTTCATCTAAAAAATTTGGATTGTCTTTATTTTTTTCAACAAATTTTTCCCATTTTGCAGGATTTTGAGTTTTGGGGTCAAATCTGAATTTCGCTAGATGTTTTTTCACTTCAGGATTTGAATATAAGATACTTAAATTTTCTTTTGAAGGTTGCTCGAATTTTAGATTTTCTATTTTTGGTGGTTTATAAGAATTCAACTCTTTAATATCAATCCAATAAAACCAATCTGGATGTTCTAAAATTAATTTATTATCTCTTGCTGAAGTCCTTGGAACAAAATCTAATACTATTCTTATGCCTAACATATGAGCCGCTTCAACAAAAGCAGAAAATTCTTCTCTTTGATTAAAATAATCTTTTAACAAAGTATCATGAAAATCTGCTTCCACATCAAAAAAATTTTTAACCGAATAAGGAGATCCCACTTCACCTTTTTTGAATTGGTCACTCGATTGCGTTATAGGTAAAAGATATAAGCAATCTACATTAAACTGCTTTACATAATTTAAAATTGAAATCATTTTTAAAAAAGTACCTCTGTTAGAATAACCATTTTCATCAACAGGTTTGAATATATTATTTGAAGAATGTATATAAGCAGATGTGGATCTAACATGAGCACCGTACATGATACTTTTTTTTACCCACGAAGCATCTTTATCATTATTTACAAAAGATAGAGGTTTTGTATAATCATTCGAAGGATTCGAATTATCTATTACTTTGTCTATAATTTTACTAAAATACTCATAAGGATTAACAAAAAATTTTCTTCCAGAAAGTTTTATATTACCTTCATAACCTTCTGGCATCCATCTTTTAGGTATTGCGTAATCACATTTTGAATTTTCAATATTCTTTTTCAAAAATTCGTTTATTTTTTTCAATCCGCTCATAATTTTCTCTCCTTTTTACATAATAGTGAAATCTAATTAATATTATACCATATAGAAGTCTTTATTTTCAATCAAGAGATTAGAAATTAAATTTTATAAAGCGAAAAGGGAATTTATTTTAAATGAGAAATAAAATTTATATTTTTTTAGTTATAATCATACTTTTTTACACAGAAACGATAAGTATAATTATAACTAAAATATTTTTTCCAGCTCAAATAACAATAATTGATTTTTTATCACTTTTAAAAGACAAAAATGTAAAAAAATAAAAGGATTAATGAATTTTTATTTTTTCTTGTGGTATAATAAAAATGTAAAAAAAATAATGGAGGTGTATTAAATGAATGGTTTTGTAAATATTACAGATAAAATTTATTATATTGGTGTTAATGACCGAGATACCACTTTATTTGAAAATTTGTGGCCTTTACAAAGAGGAGTGAGTTATAATTCATATCTAATAAAAGATGAAAAAAATGTTCTCATAGACACTGTTAAAGTTACTAAAATGAGTCTTTTTATTGAAAAAATACGAGATCTTCTTGATGGAAAAAATCTTGATTATCTCGTTATAAATCATATGGAACCTGATCATTCAGGGTCTATTTCTGAAATTGTACATGAATTTCCAAACATAAAAATTGTTGGTAATAACAAAACATTCGGATTTTTAAAAGGGTTGTTTGGAATAGAAAAAAATTTATATGAAGTAAAAGATAACGATGAGATAAACACCGGAAATCACACTTTAAAATTTTATATGACACCTATGGTTCATTGGCCAGAAACTATGATGACTTATGAGTTGAACAGCAAAATACTATTTTCTGGTGATGCTTTTGGAGGATTTGGTACTCTTGATGGAGGAATTTTTGACGATGAAGTTAACTTAGATTTTTATGAAAATGAAATAAGAAGATATTATTCAAACATCGTTGGAAGATTCAGCCCTATGGTACAAAGAGCATTACAAAAATTAAGCGGACTTGAAGTAAAAATAATTGCAGCTACTCATGGACCTGTATGGAGAAAATACCCAGAAAGAATAGTTGAAAAATATGATAAATGGAGTAAATACGAAACTGAAAAAGGCGTTGTAATAGCTTATGGTTCGATGTATGGGAACACAGAAAAAATGGCTGATTATTTAGCAAGAAAACTCGCTGAAAAAGGCGTAAAAGACGTTAGAATAATGAATGTTTCAAAAGTTCATCAATCATATATAATAAACGAATTTTGGAAATTTAAAGGTATAATTCTTGGAAGTTGTACTTACAATACAGGTCTTTATCCAACAATGGAAGCATTAGTACAAACATTAGAACACGTAAAAGCAAAAAATCATATTTTAGGAGTTTTTGGAACTTATGCGTGGAGCGGTGGTGGAGTAAGCACCATTATGAAATATTCCGAAAGATTAAATTGGCCTTTAGTTGCAGAACCTGTTGAAGCTCATTTGGCTGCAAAAAAAGAAGACTTTGAAAAATTAGATATATTGGCAGAAAATATGGCAAAAATGCTTGAGGAGTGATTAAATTGAAATGGGATTTAACTTTTTTTTATGTCAGTCCGGAAGATGAAAATATAAAAAAAGATCTCGAATATTCTCTTGAAAAAATAGAGAATATAAAGAAAAAATATTATACAGAATTAGAAAAAAATAATTTGAAAGAAGAAATATTAAAAACTTTTTTTGAGGAATCTGAAAAAGTAGCTTCTTTACTTGGTAAAGTAAATATGTATGCATATTTGCTTTATTCAGAAAACACACAATTAAAGAACTCGCAAAAATTATTATCTTTTGTCGAAGATAAGTATAATCAAGCAATGACTAATTTAAGCTTTTGGAAAACACAATTGTTAAAGCAAGATTTAAAAAAACTTGAAGAATTTAGAAAAAGTGAAACATTGAAAAATTATCGGCATACATTAGACCTTCTTGTAAAAGAAAAACAACACACATTATCTGAAGATGCAGAAAAAATTTTGAAAACGATGAGAATAACTTCAAGAGACTCATTTGGAAACTTATATGACAAACTAACTTCTTCATATATGTTTGAATTCAATGTAGATGGCAGAGTAAAAGAGTTAACTGGAGATCAGATGAGATCTTTGAGACTTCATAAAGATAAAGAAATAAGACGTTCTGCGATGAAAAGTTTTTTTGAGAGAGTTCAAAAAGATAATCTTGTTATAGAACATGCATTTAATTCAATAGTAAAAAATTATGGAACAGAATCAAAACTGAGAAAATTCGATAAACCTATACACATGAAAAATTTTGAAAACGAAGCAGATAATTTATCTGTAAATGCTTTAATAGATATAACAACAGAAAAAACATCATTAGTTCATAAATACTATAAATGGAAATCTGAATATTTAAATGAAAAACTTACACTTGCAGATATTTATGCTCCTATGGAAGTTGAAGAAAAAGAGTATTCATGGGAAGAAGCTCAGAAAATCGTTTTAGAGGCTTTTTATGCCTTTGATAAAGAAATGGGAGATATTGCAAAAGAATTTTTTGATGAAAACAGAATTGATGCTCAAATAACTCCAGGTAAAACAGGCGGAGCATATTGTTATAGTGGACTTCCTAATAAAAAACCATTTGTACTTTTAAATTTTGACGGAAGAATGAGCGATGTTATGACGCTCGCACACGAACTTGGTCATGGAATCCATGGTTGTCTTGCATCAGAACAAACTTATTTGAATTTTAGAACACCACTAACAACATCTGAAATAGCTTCTGTATTTGCAGAAATGCTTGTAGTAGATAAATTGTTAAAAACTCTTGATGAAGAAAACAAAAAAGTTTTTATAGCTTCAAAAATAGAAGAATTTTTTGCTACAATGTTCAGACAAAATATGTTTGCAAGATTCGAATTAGCTGCTCATGATTTGATTAGCGAAAAAAGTTATGCTTCTTGGGATGAGCTGAGTGATATTTATGAAAAAGAATTAAAGATAATGTTTGGAAGTTCTGTAGAAATAACTCCTGAGTTTAAAAATGAATGGGCATGTATTTCACATGTTTTTGAAGTGCCTTTTTATGTTTATGCGTATAATTATGCAAATCTTCTTGTATTTGCTTTATACGAAAAATTTTTGGAAAATGGTAAGGAATTTGTTCCCATTTATAAACAACTTTTAAAAGATGCTGCAAAAGATTCTCCTGAAAATCTATTAAGAAAAGCAGGAATAGATATAACCGATAAAAATTTCTGGAGAAAAGGATTTGACTTTATAGAAAATTATTTTATGAAACAAATTAATATTTAATATGTATACGATTATAACTACACATAAAAATCCTGATTTTGACGGGTTTGCGGCAGCATATGCCGCAAAGTTTTTGTATGATAAAAGCATAATAGTAATTGAAGGAGAAGCGGCTAAAAATTTAGCTGATTTTCTTAATATTTATGATTTGGAATATTTAAAAGAAAAAGACTTTAAATCTAATTTTAGTAATCAAATAAAAAATAATGATTTTAAAAAAGTAGTTGTTGTTGATACTGCTGATATAAATAGGATTCCACAATCAGTAAAAAATTTAATTGAAAGCGGAATAGAAGTCGATATTTACGATCACCATCCTGTAATGAGAGAAAAAAATATAAACGGTAATGATTTTTCTGTTGAAACTGGAAGCGCAACTACTTTAATAGTAGATAAGCTTTTGCGTGAAACGATAGATTTACCGGATGTTTACGAAACGATGTTTTTAATTGCTATTCATGAAGATACAGGTAACTTTGTTTATTCAACAACAACACCTTTAGATCATAAAGTTGCAGCTGAACTTATAGAAAGAGGGGCTAAAATTGAAGAGGTTGAAGAATTCGTATCTCTTGAAATGACTGAAGAACAAAAAGGTTTGTTTGATACTTTATATAATAACATTATAGAATTATTCGTTAATGAAATTGAGGTTTATATTGCATATGCAGAAGTAGATAAATTTATAGGAGGACTTAACGTAATAACCCATAAAATATTTGAAACTTTAACACCTAATATTTTATTTTCAGTAGTTAAAATGGGTAAAAATATATATATAGTATCTCGTTCGAAAACGAATCAAATTGATTTAAATAAGTTACTTGAAGAATTTGGAGGTGGAGGTCACAAAAAAGCAGGATCAGCCAAAGTTAAAGATTCTTCGCTTCATCAAGTAGTACAAAAACTTGCAAAAACATTAAGAACATCTTTCGTGCCAGTTCTTCAAGCACATAATATAATGTCATCTCCAGTAAGAACTACTTTTGTAGAAGAAAAAATAGATAAAGTTTTTGAAATAATGGATCAAACAGGTCATTCAGGACTCCCTGTAATAGATAAGAACAGATTAGTAGGAATAATAACAAAAAAAGATATAGAAAAAGCTAAAAAGCATAATCTTGGTAATGCTCCTGTTAAAGCTATAATGAGTGAAAATTTAAAAATAGTAGAAATAGATACAAATATAACTCAAATTAGAAAATTGATGGCAGAATACGATATAGGAAGAATTCCTGTTTTAAAGAATGATGTTTTAGTTGGAATAGTCACAAGATCGGATATTTTAAGAATTGCGCATGGTTCGGGTGAATATAATATTAATCCAATAATAAAAGAAAATTATGATGTTTTTAATGTTAGATATTTAATGGAAAAACATATTTCAAAGAAAAATATGAATTTATTAAGATTATTAGGATCTTACGGAGCAGAAAAAAATATGCCCGTTTATGTAGTGGGCGGTTTTGTAAGAGATTTAATAATGGAAGTAAAAAATGAAGATATTGATATAGTTGTTGAAGGAGATGCTATAGAGTTTGGAAAGTATGTTTCAGAACAACTTCTTATAAAAGTTTTATTTCATAAACAATTTAATACGTGTTCGTTATTTATGAAAGACGGATTTAGAATAGATGTAGCAACTGCAAGAACAGAGTATTATCTTGCACCAGCAGAATTACCTAAAGTAGAAATTTCAACCATAAAAAAAGACTTATATAGAAGAGATTTCTCTATTAATGCGATGGCTATAAAACTAAATCCCGAAAGTTTTGGGAATCTTTTAGATTTCTTTGGGTGTAAAAAAGATTTAGAGAATAAAATAATAAAAGTGTTATATTCGCTTTCATTTGTAGAAGATCCTACTAGAATACTAAGAGCAGTTAGGTTTGAACAACGTTACGGATTTAAAATAGAAGATACAACCATAAAATATCTTCAAGAAGCTGTAGAAGGACAATATCTTGAAAAAGTAACAGGGCCAAGAATAAGAGAAGAAATTGAGAAAATTTTGAAAGAAACAAATCCGTTAAAATCTATAAGAAGATTAGGAGAATTTAAAATCATCTCCCATATTTTTCCTTATTCTTATTATACTCCTACTCTTGATAAAGATATAGAAACAATGTTTGAATTTTATAATTTCTTGAAATTTAATATGCCTGAATATGTTAGAAAAATGAGAGAAATACACATTTTAACTTATATACTTCTTCAACATACTCCGGTAGATTCTTTAGTTTTTATAGAGTTTAGATATGGGTTTCCTAAAAAATTTTTTGAAAAACTTCAAATTTCAAAAAAAGCTGTTTCTAAACTTAATAATTATAAAATAGAAAAAAATAAAAATATTAAGTTATCAAATTTTTATGAACAAACAAAAAATTTCAACAATGAACAATTAATTTTCACTTATGTAAAATTATCTGATACCATAAAAAAAGATTATTTGGAATATTTGAAAAAAATAAAAGATTTGAAATTAAAAATATCCGGAAAAGATTTAATGGAACATGGTTATAAAGGTAAAGAAATAAGCGAAAAAATTGAAGAAATAACAAAAGATATTCTTGATGAACGTATAAAAGCAGGAGAAGAATTAGAATTAATAAGGAGAAAAAATTAAGATGTTTCCGAAAAAAATAAATTTAGAAAAACCTTTAATAACAAAAGAAGATATAATAAATGACTTAAAAAATATCGGCTTAAAAAAAGGCATGACAGTAATTTTGCATTCTTCTTTAAGTAGTTTAGGAACGGTTTTAGGGGGAGCAATTACAGTTATTCAAGCTTTGATGGAAATGATTACAGAAGAAGGAAATATCGTTATGCCTGCACATTCTTCAGATAATACAAATCCAGAAAATTGGTGTAATCCGCCTGTACCAAAAGAATGGCATAAAATAATAAAGGAAAAAATGCCTGCGTTTGATTCCGCATATTATCCTACAAGACAGATGGGAGTTATTGCGGATACTTTTTTAAGATTTCCGGGAGTTGTAAGAAGTAATCACCCTACAGCATCTTTTTCTGCCTGGGGAAAAGATAAAGAAAAAATTATTTTTGATCACGATTTAGAAAGCTCATTTGGAGAAAGATCTCCGCTTTCTAAAGTATATGATTTAGATGGGTATGTATTGTTAATGGGAGTAAGTTATAACCGAAATACATCCTTTCATCTTTCGGAAGTTAGAAGCGGAACTATAGATTATACAAATGAAGAATCGGCTATTTATGAAAATAATATTAGAAAATGGAAAAAATATAAAGATATGGATTATAACCCTGACGAATTTATAAATATAGGAAAAGATTTTGAAAAAGAATATAAAGTATCAAAAGGAAAAATAGGTTTAGCTGATTCATTATTTTTTAATCAAAAAGAAGCTGTTGATTTTTGTGTTTCTTGGTTAAAAACTAAAAAAAATAAAAGAAGTAAAAATTTAAGAATAGAAGATTATTTTCAAGAATATTCAGAAATATTTCCTTTTAGCGGAACCATTTTAGTGGCAAAAAATGAAGAAATAATTACTGAAATGTCTTTTGGATATTCAGACTTAGAAATGGATGTAAGAAATAAATTAAATACCAAATTCAAAATAGCCTCAATAACAAAAATATTTACAGCTGTAGCAATTCTAAAACTGTTTGAAAAAAATCTAATAAAATTAGAAGACCCTTTAAACAACTATTTTCCAGATTATTTTGATGAAAATTGTGAAATTACTATCAGTAATTTATTGAATCACACATCAGGAATTAAAAATTATAACGATTATTTTGAAGATGAAGTTTTAACTTTGGTATTAGGAGAAAATGAAATATTAGGTTCTGTCATAGAAAAAACTTTAAATTTTAAACCGGGTGAAGATTTTGAATATTCAAATACAAATTATTATATACTTGGATTAATAATAGAAAAAATAACAGAAAAATCTTATGAAGAATATATTGAAGAAATAATTTTAGAACCCTTAAAAATGAATGATACGGGTTTTTGCAGAGCAGAAAAAATAGTGGAAAATTTATCTAAACCTTATTTTTTTGATGGTGAAAATATAAAAAAATCATTAAACATAAAAGGCGAGAATTTTTATGCTGCAGGAGGTTTATACTCTACAGCAAAAGATTTATTTAAATTTTATAAAGCGTTAAAAAATAAAGAAATTTTGAGTGAAAAAAGTTTTGATCAAATGATAAAAAGACGAGAAATATACGATAATTTAAACAAAGCATTCTATGGTTATGGAATAAAAGTAGAAAAAGTGCGTAAAGATATAAAACTAAGTCACAACGGAGATTTATGGGGGTATAACAGCCATTTTGAATATTATTTAAAAGAAGATATAAACATAATAATATTAAGTAATTATGCTTTTGTTCCAGTTTGGGAATTGACTAAACCTATATACGATGTTTTGGTATATGATGAGTATATTTCGCCACATAAACCAAAGAGAAAAAAAATAGATAATTCTAAAATTGAAAGTTTTATAGGGAAATATTTATCAGAAAACAAAAAAGATATTATTGAATTCAAATATTTTGATGAAAAATACTGGATAAAATATAATAATAGAAAATTTTGTGAAGTTTACAGTTATTCAGCTAATAAATTTCAAAACACAAAAATAGATGAAAAGTATATTCTGTTTGAAGAAAATGATGAAAAATTTATTAATGAATTTAAAAAAATAAAATAATAAAAAGCCGAGAACAAGAAGGAGGTTTGGTCTCGGCTTTTTATTTTAATTGTTTAATCATTTAATTAAATTATATCATTAAATACAATTTAATAATGTGTGCTGCATCACATTTTTTTATTAATTTCAAAAAGCGTTTCTGAAAGTTTTTTTTCTAAAGAATCATATGAAAAATACTCTTTAGCAAGTTTGAAATTATTTTCTGTATATTCATGAACTTTTTTCTTATCAAATAATAAACTTAAAATTTTTTCAGCAGCTTTTTCGACTTTTTCTTGAGATAATTTGTAGAAACTCCCTCTTTTTTCTACTTTATTACCTAAACTTACTGTTTGGAATCCCAGCGGTTCAATATCGTAATCATAAACGGGATAATTATAAATTAATATGGGTTTTTTTGCAAAAACAGCTTCTAAAAATTGATTACCAAATCCTTCTTCAACACTTGGATAAGTTATAAAATCTGAAATAGCGTAAAAATCCCATAATGAAAAAATCTCTTCGTTTTCATTTCTTTCTTCTGCACAAATATTTTCGGCAAAAATCATATTTACATTTTTTTCTAGAGCATATTCGACTAATTTTTTTGTATATTCGGGTTCTTCATTAAGTCCAGGTAAAACAAAAAAAATTTTTGAATTTTCACAACATTTTTTTCCGTTATATGTGAGAAGATTATAATAACTTGAAATATTTTTCTTTACAATATTTATTGTATCAATAGCAAGTTCTATAGCTTTTCTTTGCACAACTCTTGTTGCTTGTAAAAAAACAAAATCATTTTCTTTTATATTCAATTTTTCTAAAATTTTTAAGTTATAAGAATCTTCTTTCCATAATTTTCCTGAAAAATCAAAAACATTTGGAATAATAAAAGAATCAACACCTTTATAATTTTTAAGAGATTTTTTTGCTATTGAATTTATTACAATATGGTCGATATCTTTTGGGGGAAAATAATTATTTAAATATTCCACAATTTTTTTTGATGTGGGATTAGCATAATATTCTCTTTCCCAATAAAAATCATGATGATGACCTATTAATTTTATATTTTTCTCTTTTGAATAATCGTAAACAGCTTTTGCAGCAGAAATATTATGACCTAAAGAAAAAATATTATTTGCAAAAATAACATCCATTTCAGGAAGTTTAAATAATTCTTCCATTATTTCATCATAATAAAATTCAATATTTTCAGCTAATTCATCTTCAGATAAATCTTTTAATTCTACATAAGATAAATCTTTTAATATTATATTTTTTTTATTTCTGTAAGAAATTGAAGGAATATTTTCAGCTTTTATAATACCACTTTCTCCTGCAATCATATAAACTTTATGTCCCATTTTTTCAAAAACTTTTTTCCATTTTGCCATTTCTAAAGAAACTCCATCAGTTTCTCCTACTCTAAAATGCATCAATCCTATTTTCAAAACAATCGCCTCCTAAAAAAGAAAATTTTCATTTTAATTATATAAAAAAAAGAAAATTTTCCAAATTTATATTTTTACGAAAAAACGAAATTAAATTTAATATTTGTTAATAAACTTTGATAAATTGATTTAATTAAAAATAAACAGCTTTGAGAAAATTTTTTTTATATTTTATAATATTGTAGAAAACTTTCAACAAATATATTTTTTATGAAAAAAATTTTCATAAATTATTAGCAACTTTAAATATGGGGAGGGATTAACGTGAAGAAATTATTTGTTTTAATGGCAGTAATGATGATGGGTTTATTAGTTTTTTCTCAGACGATTACTTTTTGGACAACACAGGTAGAATCTGATAGAATGTTAAGAACAAGAAGTCTTGCAATGATTTTCGAAGCACAAACTGGGATAAAAGTTGAAATAGTACCTGTAGAAGAAAACGAAATATTAAGAAATATTCCTTTGGCACAAAAATCTAACACTTTACCAGATGTAATAGAAGGTGGAATATCTCCTATGATGTTATTAGGAACTCAAGGATTTACTGATGTTAAATTAAATTCTAAGATAATAAAAGATCTTGGAGATGTGTATACTGGAGCTGAAAAATTACTTTCAGATGGAAAAGGAAATCATTATGCAATACCTTTTTCGGCATGGGTTCAAGGTATATGGTTTAGAAAAGATATGATAGAACCAAGGCAATTAGGCGAACCTACAAGTTGGTATAACATTTTAACTGCGGTAAAAGCATTAAATAACCCTGCTGAAAAAGTATATGGATTAGTTTTACCAAAAGCAGCAGATACTTACACTGAACAAATATTTACTCAAATAGCTTTGTCTAATGGTGCAAGGCCTATTGATGCTGATGGAAATATTCAATTTGATTCTCAAGAAATGATAGAAGCTTTCAGATTTTATAAAGAGTTAGGAAAATATTCAAAACCAGGTTTTACAAGTGTGCTTGATTCATTAAAAGGATATCTTTCGGGAGAAGTTGCAATGGTATTTTATTCAACATATATAATGGATGATATAGTTGTTGAAGAAATTCAAAAAAGCAGAGTAGATAAGTTTAATCCAGAATTAGTTAAAAATACTGGTTTTGCTAACAAAATGCATAACACAAGAACATCATCTTTTGGAGAAATAGTAGCGGTAAGTGTTGTTGAAACTTCAAAAAATAAAGATGCAGCAGAAAAATTTATTAAATTTTTAATGAGTGGAGATAATTATATTTATTATTTGCATATGGCTCCTGGAGGAATGAACCCTACAAGATCTTCAATTGCAAGTTCTGACAAATTCTTAGACAATCCAATATTATCTAAATATGATAAAGAACAAATAACAGGAATAGTAGCAGCACTTGATGAAGTAGAAAGATTTGAGTTTTTTGATGGTAAAATTATAGATGGAATGAGTCAATTATCAGCTAACTTTGTTATAGGAAAAGCTATTAATTTTATGTTTGCTAACGATTGGACTCCTCAGCAAACTGCTAAATGGGCGCAAAAAGAAGCTGAAAGAATTTTAGGGAAATAATTTTTAAAATAAATATGGAGAGAAGAAATTCTCTCCGTTTTATTAATGGAGGAATACAAATGAAAATGTCGGAATTATCTATTTTAAAAAAAAATGAAGCAAAATTTGGAATGAAACTTGTAGCACCGACAGTTATATTAATATTACTATTATTTTTATATCCTATTTTTTATAACATTTATTTAAGTTTTTTTGATGTAAACATCTCAACAACCGGTACAAATACATTTGTTGGATTTGATAATTATATAAGAGTTCTTTCTGATCCTACTTTTTGGGAATCTTTTTTTAAAACAATTGCTTTTACAATTATTACTGTTGTTGGAAGTATAATTGTAGGATTAGGAATAGCTCTTCTTATGAACAAAGAATTTCCAGGAAGAAGTATAGTAAGAGGATTGCTTTTACTACCGTATGTAACCCCTTTAATTGCGATAGTATTTGCATGGAAATATGTTTTTTTGCCTTTAGATGGGCCGTTAGTTCAATTTTTATCGGCTTTAAATATTATGGATTCTGGAACAGATGTTATTAATAATCCTAACAATTCTTTTCTTGTAGTATCTTTTTTTAACATATGGAGAAATTTCCCATTTATATATTTAATGATGCTTTCAAGATTACAGTCAATCCCTGAAGATTATTATGAAGCTGCTGAAATAGACGGAGCAAATGCTTGGAAGAAATTTATAAATATTACTTTGCCAGAACTGTATTTTGTTATAGGATCTGTAGCACTATTAAGAGGAATATGGAATTTTTATAAATTTGACGAAGTTTATTTGGTGTCTAAATTTGCAGGAACATTACCAGTCTATATTTATGAAAAAGCTTTTGTTGGCTTACCAGAACAGGGAGTTGCAGCAGCTATTGCAACATTACTTTTTGTAATAATGTTTAGTGTTATTGGTATTTACGTGAAGAAGGTGTTAAA
>CAYZNB010000015.1:0-30782 GCA_964478535.1 uncultured Thermotogaceae bacterium | reverse complement strand
TACTATTTGTAAGTTTCAACTTTTCATAATTGCCCACAAAAATTTACAGAGAACCTATAAAATTCTTAAAGATGAAATAAAGTTTAAAGAATATAATCAAAAAGCTGAAGAAACTGGTAAAAACATTTCCAAAAAAGAAGATCAAGATTATTTTTTCAGCGAATTAAATACTATATCTTAAAACTTTTTATGTAATTTAATATATTCTCTTTTTCTTCCGCAGGAATATTTTCATTCAATCTAGCTACTGAATTTGGTAGCAACCATTTGTTTATATCTGATTTCGTTATTAAAGAATTATTCAGGTATTCTTTGATATAAGTATTATAAAAAATATTTCTAATTTTATTAATTATAAAACCAGAAATTTTAGAAGTTCCTTCAGGAAGTGAACCAAATTTAATGAGCAATGTTGTTCTAGCAACATCTGAAGCCGGATTTCCAGATACAGAATTTAACCAGTCTATAACAAAAATCTGTTTATCACTTACAATCAAATTATCTGGATGGTAATCTCCATGACAAAGTTTTTTATCGTCATTTAAATTATATAAATGTTTTAAAATTTTTTCTTTTAAATTATTTTCGAGACTCTTATTATTAATAATATTTTTTTCAAGGAATATTTTATGTTGCGAAATATTTTCTGCAGATATTTCATTAATGCTCTTCTGAATTTTTGCAAATATTCTAGCATTTTTTTGAATTTTTAAAGGCTCTTCAGAAAACTTTTTTAACATAGTATTTCCTTTAATATATTGAAAAATTATCCCCTTTCTATTATTATCAGAAACAATTTCAAAAGGTTGAGGAACTGGAAGCTCTTTTTTAAAAACAAATTTACTAATTTCAAACTCATTCAAAATGCTTTTTTCATCATAATTTTCAATATATAATTTTAAAATTTTATTTTCGCTTATTTGGTAAACATCCGCAGTTCTACCTTTTGCAATAAATTTTTTCATATAAAAAATACCACCTTTTATTTTATACCTTTTTAAAAAGTAGATAGAAATTTTTTGATTACTTTAGTTACATAAAGATTATTAAAGTATGATATATAATTATAAAAATATGATTTTTAATTTTTTTATTTTAATTTTTTTCTAAAAATCTATGCTATACATGAAAACTTTGAAATCTTCATCACCAAATAAATCAGATTTAAAATTTCCGGTTTTTTCACCTAATTGCGTCATTCCAATAATATCATAAAACTTATAATTGCATTTAGTATCGGTATACAAGTATATATTTTTAACATTATTTTCTTTACAATGCTCAAAAAAGTTATTTACTAAAGTTTTTCCTATTCTTTTACCTCGAGATTTTTCATCTACGGCAAGTAATTCTATTTGTCCGTCGAATTTTCTATTTATCTCATTTTTAAGTTTTTTATATGTACTTATTAACTCCATATAATCTTTTACTACATTTTTATCTTTATCAGTTTTAATAATAAAATTTATTTTTATAGAATCTATTATTAAATTAATAAAATATAAAATTTTTTTCAAATTAAAATTTTTTCTTTTAGTTTTTCCAACTATAACCCCTAACACTTTTTCATTTTCAACAGCAACTTGCGTGTAATTTTCAATCATCAATAAAGAGTTAATAAACATATTTAAAAAAATTTTTCCAACTTTTTTATGGTCTAAACAATCAGTAATATGCCATGTTTCATCAACCATTTTTTTAATTTTTTCATAATCTGATTTTTTAATTTTCCTGTAAATAATATCATCCATGAAGTTATACCTCCAATTTTTTTAATAAAAAATTCCAATTAACTTAGAAATTATAACATATCAAATCGTTAGGCTTCAAGTGGAAAGTTTTTCATAACCAATTCTCTACTAATTAAATTAAAAATTTTATTTTTAATTTGACAAAACAATTATATAAATGTATAATTTATATATACTTTTAAACATATATAAAGGTGGGTTAAAAAATGAATCATAAAATGAATTTAAAAAAAACTTATGACTTTTACGCATATGAAAGAGAAGAAAGTGAAATTTCAGAATGGAAATTAATAATAAGAGATAAATTTTTAAACCTACTCAAAACAGAAAATAAAAAAACTCTTATAGAACTTGGAGCAGGACATGGAAGAGATAGTCGTTTTTTTATAGATAATGGGATAAAAGTAATGGCAGTTGATTTATCCGAAAAAATGGTAGAATTATGTAATAATAAAGGAATTGAAGCTTACGAATTTGATTTTTATCATTTATCTAAATTAAAAAAAACTTTTGATGCAGTCTGGGCTATGAATAGTCTTTTGCACGTTGAAAAAAATAAACTTGAAGAAGTATTAATTGAAATAAAAAAATCATTAAATGAAAATGGATTATTCTTTTTAGGAGTTTATGGCGGGCAAGATAGTGAAGGAATTTGGGAATCGGATTATTATGAACCAAAAAGATTCTTTTCATTTTATACAAATGATAAAATAAAGAATATTTTAGAAAAACACTTTGAAATAATCAGTTTTGAAGATATAGAAACAAAGACTCTAAACTTTCAAGCATTTACTTTAAAAAATATATAAACTATCGGAGGTATTTAAAATGAAAACTTTAAAAATGGATAATTTTAAAAATTTAGGAAACTTTATTAATGAAAATGCAAGACCTCTTGAAAAAGCTATTTTTAATCATATTTTTCATGAAAAATGTGAAGAAAAAATATTTGAAGAATTAAAGAAATTTCAAAATTCTGATGGCGGATTTGGTAATGGCTTAGAAGCAGATTTTAGATTACCTGATTCTTCTTCTATGGCTACTACAATCGCTTTTGAAATTATTTTATTATATTTAAAGGATTTTCCAAAGGCTGATTTATTAATTGAACAAGGAATTAATTATTTTGAAAATTCTTTTAATTATGAAATAAACAGATGGTTTACAGCCTCAAAAAAAATCAATGATTATCCTCATGCTCCATGGTGGAACTTTGATGAAGAAAAACAAATGACTGTTATTGATGAAACTTGGGGAAATCAAAATGCAGAAATTATAGGTTATCTGTTAAAATACAATAAATACGTTTCTAAAATCAACACAAATAACCTTTTAGAATACGCATTTGAACATTTAAATAATATGGAAAAATTTGAAGAACATGAAATATATTGTTATATAAGATTATTCAACATTCTTTCAGAAGAACAAAAACAAAGAATTAGAGGAAGATTAACAGAAGTTATAAATAAGATAGTGTGTATTGATGAAGACAAATGGAAAGAGTATGTTCCTACGCCATTAAATTTTATTGATAGTATAGAATCTGAAAAATTTGGAATAGATGAAGAAGTTATAAATAAAAATTTAGATTTTATTATCTCTAATTTAGAAGAAAAAGGTTTTATGAATACAACATGGCAATGGGGAGCTTATGAAGAAGAATGGAAAAAAGCAAAAAAAGAATGGGAAGGCGTTTTAACTTTAAATGCTTTAATAAAATTAAAAAATTTTAATAGAATAAAATAGTCTTATCCTTTCTTATACAAAAAAAGGCGGTGTTAATATGGATTTTAAAAATATTGAAAGTTTAAAAGATTTTTGGGGAACTTTATTAATTGAAAATTTTAATGATAAATTATTTTCATATTGTGGCGGAAAAGCAAATGCTTCATTCAACATTTCAAACAATATAAACACTTTATTTGGAACAGCTTCAGTAACTAAGTTTTTTACTGCTTTAGGTATAATGACACTTATTGAAACTGAAAAATTATCTTTAACAGACAAACCATATAAAATATTAAATTTAAACAATAAATTTGAGAATGAAATTACTGTTCAAAATCTTCTAAACCATACTTCTGGAATAGGTGATTATTTTGACGAAGAAATAAATGATGATTTTGCATCAATATGGATAAATAACCCTGTATATAATTTAAATAACTTAGAAGATTTTTTACCTTTATTTATTAATCTTGAAAATAAATTTGAACCTGGAAAAAATTTTTCATATTGTAATTCAGGATACATTTTATTAGGTTATTTGATTGAAAAAATTTCTGGAAATAATTATTTTGAATTTATTGAAAAAATTCTTGAAGAACTTAATTTAATTAAAACAAAATTTTATAAATCAAACGATGTTGTTGAAAATTTAGCTGAAGGATATTATTATGAAGATGATCAATTAAAAAGAAATATATTTGATTTTCCGTATAGAGGAGCTCCAGACGGAGGAATTTTTTCAAATGTTATTGAACTGAATAAATTATTTAAACTATTTTTTGAAAATAAAGTAGTTTCAAAAGGGATAAAAGAAAAAATGATTTCTTCTCAAGTAAAAATTGCAGAAGGAAAATCATATAATTACTTTTATGGACTCGGAATATATATACTAAAAGATAAAAATGATAATGTTATTTCTTATTATTTAGAAGGAGAAGATCCCGGATATTTTGCAAAAGTAAGTTTTTTACCAGAACAAAATATATTTTTTAGTATTTTAAGTAATCTTGAAAGCGATATAGAAGACATATTTTGGGATGTTATAGAAATCTCAAATAATTAAATTAAAGTGAGGTGGTTAAAATAAATATTTTTCCACAAGAAATCAAAAATTTACCTAAAGCAGATATCCCTCTTGATGGAATTACTGCTTATTTATCTCAAGCAGAAAATCATCAAATTATTTTTATGAAATTCGATGAAGATGTAATTCTTCCCGAACATTCTCACGAAAGTCAATTTGGAATTGTTTTAGAAGGAAAAATCGAATTAACAATAAATAATGTCACTAAAATTTACAGCAAAGGCGATAGATATTTTATCCCTAAAAACGTTAAACATTATGGTAAAATTTTTGCAGGATATGCAGACATTACTTTTTTTAATGAAAAAAATCGATATCAAATAAAAAAATAAAATGAGGATATTAAAATGATTAAAATTAGAAATTATAATAATGATTATTTGAAAGTCATGAAATTTTTACGTGAAATGTATTTAGAAAAAAGACTTCAAAGATGTTGGCTTCCTCAAAGATGGGAATATGCAGAACATTTTATAACTCACCTTTCAGTTGAACATGGTGACATTCACTGGCATAATTACATAAAAATATGGGAAGAAAACGAAAAAATTGTTGGAATTTGTCATAAAGAAGATGGAAATAACGCTTTTATCCAACTAAGAAATGGATATGAATACTTGACAGAAGAAATACTTGAATATGCAGAAGAAAATATATCGTATAATAATGATGGAAAAAAAAGATTAAACGTATGGTCGCTTGAAAGTGATACTTATAGAAACGAATTACTCTTAAAAAGAGGCTATATAAAAGGGGAAGATGGAAATTATTATAACGCACAATATTTAGATAAAGATTATATCCCAAAACTTCCCACAGAATACACTTTTTTAACAGCAGAAGATAAATCTTTTAACGCTTTACAAAGACATACTGCTGTTTTTAGAGGCTTTCATCCTGAAGGAGAAAATCCTAAAAAAATTCCAAATTCATTTTTAATGATGGAAAAAGCCCCTTTATTCAGACCAGAATTCGAAATAATGACTAAATATAAAGATAATACTATAGCCTCTTTTTCAATTGTTTGGTATGACGAAGAAACAAAAACAGGAATGTTTGAGCCAGTTGCAACTCATCCGAAACATCTGAAAAAAGGACTTGGAAAAGCAATGCTTATTGAAGGATTAAGGAAATTGAAAGAAATAGGTGCAATTCAAGCTTATGTTGAATCTTATGGAAACGATAGAAAAGCATTTTATAATTCGGCTGGATTTGAAAGTTTTGATAAAGATTGGCATTGGACAAAAGAATGGTAAGCAGGTGATTACTAAATGAAATACGGAATAGGACTTATGTCCGGAACTTCTATAGATGGAATTGATGCAGCGTTAGTTGAATTTTGTGAAAAAGATGATTTTAATTTAAAACTAATAAATTTTATAAACTTTAATTACTCTGAAAAACAAAAAAATGAAATACTCGAACTATGTTCTGAAAAAGGTACGGTAGATAAAATATGTAAAATGAACGTTGTAATTGGTGAGCTTTTTGCTTCTGCAGTTATGGAATTATGTAAAAAAAGTTCTTTTGACATCAATAAAGTAGATTTTATTAGCTCACACGGTCAAACTATTTATCATGATGTAAATTCTGAAATAAAATCCACTTTACAAATTGGTTCCGGAGAAATAATCGCTGAAAGAACAGGAGTAACAGTTGTCAATAATTTTAGAATGAGAGATATAGCAGCTGGTGGGGAAGGTGCTCCTTTAATACCTTTTTTTGATTATATTATGTTTAAAAGTGAGAAAAAAAATATTGTGCTTCAAAATATAGGTGGAATTGGAAATTATACTTATTTAAAAGCAGGATGTGTAGAAAATGAAATAGAAGGAAGTGATACAGGCCCAGGAAATATGATCATTGATGGGCTTATATCTATTTTAACAAAAAATGAATTGACATATGATAAAAATGGTGAATGGGCTAAAAAAGGAAATGTTGACAAAAAATTATTAAAAAAATTGATGGAAAATCCTTTTTTTGAGAAAAAAACACCTAAAACAACAGGCAGAGAATTGTTTGGTATTCAGTATTGTCAAAAAATATTAAACGATATTGAATTTACAGAAAATTTTACAAAATATGATTTAATTGCTACCGTTACATCTTTTACTGCTTATTCAATTATTTATACATATAAAACATTTATAAAAGGTGATATTGATGAAATAATAATCTCGGGTGGCGGAAGTTATAACCCCGTATTAATTAATTATATAAAATCATATTCAAAAAAATATTTAAAAAACGCTGAAGTATTCACACTTGAAGAAAAAGGAATGTCATCTAATGCAAAAGAAGCTATAGCTTTTGCATTGCTCGGATATTATACTTTAAAAGGAAAAACTAATAACGTTCCTTCGGTGACTGGGGCTAATAAAAAAGTTGTCATGGGAAATATAATTTTTGGAGAAAAAAGGAGTTAAAAATGGAAAATATAGATAAAAATAAAAGATTAGAAGAAGGAATTTTTTCTTATAAAAAGTCAAAAGATGATAAAGTCTTCATATTTTGGTATGATAAACAAGTTAAAATATTAAAAGGAAAAGAAAGCGAAAAGTTTTTAAAAAAAATAGAAAATGCGGATGAATTTGAAATACAGTTAATTATGGCAAAAATTACAGGAAATTTTAAAAGAGGAAATGAAAAAAATAATTAAAAGTTGGTGAAAAACATGAATAAAACATTTGAAAAACTCCCTTTTGAAAAACAAGAAATAGTAAGTGCTCTATTAGAAAAAGTAAATACACATTTCAAAGAAGATGTTGCAGCAATTTTATTATACGGATCTTATATAACAGGTACTGCCAACGAAAAATCTGATTTAGATTTTTATTTTATTCCTAAAACTGAAAAAGCATTTGATATGAGCTTTCAATTCATTATTGAAGATATAGGATACGATTTCTGGCCTGTATCTTGGGAAAGATTAGAAAAGTTTGTTTCCTTTGAACAGCCATTAGTATCTCTTATTTTAGATTCAGAAGCAATTTATTTTTATAGTGATGCAGATAAAATAAAGTTTGAAAACTTAATTAATAAAGCAAAAGAAAACTTGAAAGATGAAAATATAATGAAAAATAAAGCAGAAAATATTTTAAGCACAATAAAAAAACAGTATTTTGATTTAGAATTTAAAAAAGAAGATGAATTAAAAATTTGCACTTCTCAAATATTGAGTTCTATTTTAAATATTATTGCTTATATGAATTCCTCTTATATAGTAAAAGCATCTTATAACCTTAGTAACGAGATAAAAACATTCAACAAATTACCGGAAAATTTTATGGAATTATTTGAAGGAATTATTAACAGTTCTGAAAAAAATGCAATTATTAGAGATTTAAGAAATCTAATAAAAAATACAGAATATTTGATTTTAAATGAAACAGAAAATGAAAAAAATGAACAAGAAATATCTAACGATAATGCAAAAGGATTTTATGAAGAATTAAAATCAACATATAATAAGATCATTCATGCTTGTGAAACAGAAAATCATCTAAAAGCATATTTTGCCGTTTTATCTTTAGAAAATGAATTTTATAGTTTTTTTGGAGATAGTTACTTAACTTTTAACTTTCCAAATTTAATTAAATATCTTGAAACCAAGAACTTCAAAGGTTTAAAGGGAAATATTGTACTTCATGAAAAATGTTTTGTTGAAATACTAAAAAAACATGATGTTGAAATAATAAAATTTGATAATATAAATGAATTTAAAAAATTTTTATTATAAAACTATATAAGGAGATTTTAATTATGGGAAAAATTATAAGAAAATTAGAAAATGAAAAAGAATTTTTTGATTTTGCTGGAATAGTTGGTTTGGCTTATCCTGAATTCAAAATAGAAACAGAAGAACAAAAGAAAAATATGGTTGAAAGATCAATGAAAACTCATGCTGAAAACCCTTTTGTAAAATTTTATGGTGTTTTTGAAGACGAAAAAATTTTAGGTGGAATGAGATATCATGATTATCAGATGAAATTATTATCAGAAAATATTGATGTTGGAGGAATAGGATTAGTTGCGGTCGATTTTTTACACAAAAAAGAAAAAATAGCAAAAGAAATTGTACTCGGTTTTATTAACCATTACAATGAAAAAAACTGTCCTTTAGTTATGCTATACCCTTTTCAACCAGGATTTTATAAAAAAATGGGTTTTGGATTTGGTCCAAATATGTATCAATATAAAATTAAACCACAAGATTTGCCTAAAGGAGATTCAAAAGCTAACCTTGAGTTTGCAAATGATTCTGACGCTGAAAAAATGTTAGAATGTTATAATAGATTATTTAACAAAACTAACGGTCTAACAAAAAAAAATATTCAAGAATTTCAAATGATTCTTAAAAACCCAAAAGTTAAATATGTTGTATATAAAAATGAAGATAAAATAGAAGGATATATAGCTTTTGAATTTAAATCAAACGATACAAATTTTCTTGTAAATGATATAATAATAAATCAAATTGTTTATGAAAATGAAAGAGCATTATCGCAATTAATGACATTTTTAAACAGTCAACAAGACCAAATTAGATATATAATTTTAAATACTTTTGACGAAAATTTTAGATTTTTTTTAGAAAACCCTACAAATTGTGTAGATAATATGTTTGTTTTAGTTTATCATGAAAGTTTTATCGGCGGAACAGGTTTAATGTATAGAGTAATAGACGTTGAATTATTGTTCAATCTTTTAAAAGAACATAATTTTAACAATCAAAACTGCAGTTTGAAATTAAACATAAAAGATAACTTTGTTGAAAAAAACAATAAAAGTTTTTATTTGAATTTTAAAAATGGTTTTTTAGAAGAGCAAATTAATAACGATTATGAAGTTGAAATAGAAACAGACATTTCAGACTTTTCATCTTTAATCACTTGCTCTGTAGATTTTAAAAGTTTATACAAACTTGGAAGAGTTAAAATTTCTAAACAAAATTATTTGGAAACAATTAATCAAATTTTCTCTTCTTCAGAAAAACCAATATGTCTAACTTTGTTTTAAAAAATTACTGGAGGTATTTTGATGAATTTTATTGACGAAAAAGATGTACTGAATAATTATTTCAAACTATTAGAACAAGATAAAATATCTTTTCTAACTAATAACCCTAAAACAAAAAGTAAAATAATTGATGCTCTCGTTAAATTAAGAGATGAGTCAAATTTGCATGAAAGAATTCAATATGCAAAATCAGCATGGAAAATTCTTTTTGAAGCAGCTATGAGTTATATTGACCCTGACAAAAGCGGTTATGATGAGCTTTTCAAATATTTTGATACCTATGTGGATTTTGAAGAATTAATTTTTGCTTCCGACTCTTTTTATAGAGATCATACTTTACACTGTCTATGGGTATATTTTTTAGGAGAATATCTTTATTTTAATCCAGAATTTAAATTCATTTTCAAACCAATGTTTGAATACAAAACTACATTAAAAAATATTATTGATGATGCTTTAGAAATGAAATTACCTGAAATAACTTATGAAAATTTAGAAAAAATATCTCACAATATTCCTGATGAGTGTAGTATAAGATGTATATCTTCATTAACTCATGATTTGGGATACCCATTAAAAAAAATAAAAAAAATTAATTCTTCTATAAAAAAAATTCTTCCTTTTTTTGGAATAGACCAATTTAAAGAATTTGATTTTAACTATCAACCACTTCATATGCCTGTAATTCAAGATTTGATTTACTTAATGGGTATGGTTTTTAATTTTTCTATTAGTGATAATAATAGCGGTTCAGATCATAAAAAATTTAATGAATTTGCACACAAATACTTTTTAATAAATCAAGAAAATAGCAACTTTATAAAATTAAATCCTGAAATTAAAAATATTTCTAAAGATGAAATTATAGAAGACTGGAAAATTTTTAATTGGAAATTAGAATTAGTTAGTAATAAAGCAGTTCAACTTAGATATGCTCATGATTTTGAAGTTTACGAGCATGGAATTATGAGTGCATATATATTATTTAAACATTTAGGAGTTTTTAGAAATATTCAAATTACAGATAACAAAAATGTTTTAAGCATAGGATCTAAAGAACGAAAAAAACTTTTTGCGTTGAGCGAAATTTTTCAAGCAATTGCAAATCATACAAGTAAAGGATATAAAATAAATGAAATAAGTGGCACATCTCAAATTCTGTCTTTTGTAGACGAAATCGAAGAATTTTCAAGAATAAGCAGAGCAGACCAAAATCGTCAATTTATTAATGAATTTTGTAAAACATCTATCGAAAATGAAAATAATTGTTTTGTCGTGAGCTTTATTTTTGATAACGAAGAAATAGCTAACCTTGATCCCGAAAGAGCTTTTAAGGGAAGATGTCAAAAAATGCTTGGTTTATTAGATATTACAAACCTTTCAGAAGATTTTCATATTAAACTTAAATGTATTGGCAAATTGCCTAACAACGATAAAACATATTCACTTGAAATTAAAAATTGTTTTGCAGAAATTAAAATAGATGGAGAAATTATTGATATACCATCATATTTAAAATCGTCAGAATTTTTTACTACCGAAGAATATAAAAACTTCAAGCAAAGTTGATTACTTTGCTTGAAGTTTTTTTTCATTTAAGCTAAAGCTATTATAATACTTGAAACAAATAAAATAATTGACACTGGCCCCCAAATTCTTTCTTTTTTGCTTGGAGAAGTAAAATTTATTACCGATGATAAAGCCGAAAAACCTACAATAAACCAAATAGCTATATTTGAAAAAGAATAAAACGATTCAAAAATTATTCCGGCTTTACTTAAAATTATTACTTCAAAAACCCCCAAAAGTAAAAGCTGAATTAATGCAGCAATCCGCATTTTAGGTGGGAGTTTACCTGGGAATTTACCAGCTAATGTAAACTCACCTAATGGAGCACCCAATGCAAGTGCTATTTGAAACCCTGCTATAATAGAAATAAAAACTGAAAATAAAATAACGGAAACAGTCATTTTTTTCTCTCCTTTTTTTAAGTATTAAAGTTTAACTTTAATTTATTATATTATTTTTAAGTATTTTTAAGATTAATTTAGAAGTATTTTCTGCAATAATAGTTTCATTTTTTTCAAAATCATCATTAGCGTTATCATCTGCGGAATCCGAAATACCCCGTATAACAACAAAAGGAATCTTATTTAAAAATGCCACATGACCAATAGCAGAACCTTCCATTTCAACACAATAAGGAGAAAATTCTTTAATAATATTATTTTTTTCAATATTGCATGAAACAAATTTTTCTCCACTTACTATTCTACCTATATGATAATCAAAATTTCTATTTTGAATACTCTCAACACCCTTGACACTTATATCAATTAAACTTTTATCAGCTTCAAAAAATTCTTGATTTGGAAACAAATTTTTCATTTGAACTTTATTCACATCAAAATGAGTTACGTTATCCGAAATAACTATATCAAATATTTTCACTTTCTCATTCATACTTCCAGCTATACCTGTATTTATTATATTTTGAACTTTAAAATTATCTATCAAAATTTGAGTACAGCAAGACGCATTTACTTTTCCTACACCACATTGAACCAAAACAATATCCTTATCGTAAACTTTACCCTTTAAAAACTCAAATCCACAAATTTTTTTAACCTCTTCAATCAACATTTCTTTTTTTATTAACTCAATTTCAACTTTCATAGCACCTAAAATCCCATATTCAATCATATATTTTATCCTTTCTAATCTAATAAATTTTCGCATCACAAATATTATAAATAAAAATAAATGCAATTATAATTATTATAATTGCATTTATTAAAAAAGTCAAAGAAATTATAATTTACAAAATTTTTTCTGTTTTGATTTTCAAATAATAATAAGCTTATTTTTTTACCTAAATGATATTATTTGTATTTAATTATCTTAAAATGACTACAATTAGATTTTGATACTACTATACTTTATAGTAATATTTAGTAAACTTATATAATGTATAGCATGGAGGGTAAAATGATTAAATTAAACCAAATTAAAGAAATGTTTCATATTATGGATAGCGTTACTCCTAACATGAAAAAAGCTTTTAAAGCTATTATTACAGAAAACAGGAAAAATATTTTTAAATATGTTAATATAGCAAAAAGGTATAAAGAATCTTGTTTGATAAGAGAAAAATTAAAAAATGAAGAAAATATTATTGTTCCGCCTATTATGATTTTAAGTATTACATCGAAATGCAATTTAAAATGTAAAGGATGTTTTGCTTATAATACTGGAGTTATTGATAATGGAAAAAATTTATTATTTAACGATTGGAAAAAAGTTATTGAAGAAGCTATTGAAATAGGTGTTTTTGGTTTTTTAATGATTGGCGGAGAAACATTTTTATATGAAAATTTATTAGAATTATGCGATATGTATAAAGATAATTTGTTTGTTATTTTTACTAACGGAACTTTATTAGATAAAGAAAAAATAAATAAATTAAAAAATATGTCTAATACTGTAGTTGTTATTAGTATTGAAGGAGATAATGAATTAACAGATAATAGAAGAGGAGAAAAAACTTATAATAAAGCATTAAAAGCATTTAGTTATTTAAAAGAAAATAAAATAATGTCTGGAGTATCTATAACAATTACTACTATTAATTACAAATTTTGGATGGACGAAAAAAATTTGGATTATTTGATAGATAATGGAATTCGATTAGGATTTTTTACAGAGTATATACCATTAAATAAAAAAGAACAAGAAGAATTTTGTTTGGATAATCATCAAAGAAAGATTTTCCGAGAAAAGATATTAGAGTATAAAAAGAATAAAAATATGCTAATAATTCATTCACCTGGAGATGAAGAAGCTTTAGGAGGATGTGTTTCTTCAGGAATAGGTTTTGCACATATTAATCCGTTTGGAAATGTTACCCCATGCCCTGTTTCAGATGTTTTTACACATAATATTAAAGACTATACATTAAAAGAATGTTTAAACTCTCAATTATTTAAAGATATTAGAAATAATAAAAAATTATTGGAAAACAATGATAGTAGTTGTTCATTATATTCAAATAAAGAAGAATTAAATAAAATTCTTAGTAAAAATAATATATAAAAGGAGATGATATCAATTTCTTCTATAAATCTTATTATACTTGGATTATTATTTGAAAAACCAATGAGTGCATATGAAATAGTTAAAGAAGTTGAATTTAGAAGAATGAAAGAATGGGTAAAAATAAGCGAAGCAGCTATTTATAAAAACGTTAGAGAAATGGAAAAAGAAAATTATTTATCATATAAAATTGAAAAAAATTCTTTAATGCCTGAAAAAAAAATATATACAATAACAGAAGAAGGAATTAAACATTTTTACGATTTATTAGATAAATCATCAAAAAGAATAAGCAAAAGTTATTTTGATTTTAATTCTGCTATAGTTAATATTGAAAAAATAGAAAAAGAAAAAGCTATTAAAATAATCCAAAATATAAAAAACTCTTTATTAAACAAAAAAGAATTTTTAGAAAAAATGACAGATAAATATAAAGAAATTCCTTTAGCAGGAAGAACTATTATAAAACAACATTATATGATAACTAATACTTTGATTGAATGGATTGATGATTTAAATATTGAAATTTTAAATAAAAAATAATGGTGCTATATAAATAAATGTGAAAAATTATGAAAAGTTGGAAATTAAAAAGAGTGAAAGAAAATATATTTAACCGAAAAAGAGTTCTTCTTTTAAAGAGAAATCTGAGGGTTTGTGATTTTATGTTATGAAATAATTTAATAAAAAATCAAAGTTTGCAAATCTCTTCTCCAAAAAATATCGTTCGAGATGACAGAGCGTAAAAAAAGTTTTTAGATTATTTATACACTTCAATAACTTTTGCAAGAACCAACTACGTTCAATAATTCTTACCCGATCTTTTCTACATAGAACCTGAATTTTAATTAATTATAAATCAATTTTTATAAAAAATAGTTAACTTTTACCTTTTTAAGTGATTATTAAAATTATATCATATAAATTTAATAATTATTATTTTTGATTTTAATAATTTTAAAATATGAAAAATATGCTCTTTAAAAAAAATATTTTTAAAGAGCATATAATTAATAGGAAAAATTTCAGCTAATAACGTGATTTTTGAATGTGTTTATTTCATAAAAAATTTCTCATTACAATTCCATTTTCATTGTAATTGAAAAAATCTTTAATTATTTTAATTTCAGTAAATCCGTTTTTTTCATATATAGTTTTTGCATTATTCCATTTTTCAGAAACGATCAAAATTATTGATTTTAATTTTTTGTATTCTTTTAAAATGTTTTCTAAGCTTTTCTGAAAAATATACCCGCCTAGTCCTTTTCCTCTATAATCTGGAAGAATTCCTGTTGAAGAAATATAGAGTTCTGTTCCTGAAATGTTATGAGATGTTTTAATAGAATGTCCTAGAATAAATTTTTCGTCATTTATTTCTTCGTAATAATCCCATATTTCTGCACTTAAATATCCAACAATTTTATTATTTGTTTCAAGAACAAAAAAACCATCTGAAAAACATTCTATTCTTTCTTTAAAAGTGGTTTCGTTTTCACAAATTTTTAAATTAAAAGCATTTTTTTCTATTTCCATAATACTTGTAATATCTTTAATTTCAGCTTTTCTGAAAGAAAAATCGTTCATAAAAAAACCTCCGATATTTAATCATTTTGTTTTAATGATGTTTTTGATTTGCTAATGAGTTTCAATATTAAGACATATAAAAAAGACATAATTAAAAAGAAAATTATCAAAAAAGATACGTTTATAAAGACTTTTAAATATCCAAATTCAACAATATTTAAAAAATAATATGGGTAAAAGTTTGAAAATATTCCTCTTATCAAAATAATTCCTAAATATGTTAATGGAAAGATTGTCCATTTTGGGATTAAAGAAAATTTTATTTCAGCTTTTTTCTCATATAATAGCCAATAAAAAATAAATAAAAATGGAATTAAAGAATGAAGTATTTCATCTATGACTTTTTGAAATCCTGTGGGATTCCAATATGGTCTTAATGTAATTTGATAAACCAAACATACTATCGTTATGTATATTGCAATAGCTGTTATCACTCCTGTTTTTGAAAGTGCGTTATTTAATTTTTTTGGTTTTTTGATTATCATAAATAAAGAATAAAATGCGATTAAAAGATTAGATAAAATTGTAAAGTAACTGAAAAATCTTATTGTAGATTCAAAAACATTTAGATTTGCTCTGCTTACCATAATATAATATTGACTTATAACAGCAAAAAAAGATGCAGAAGTCATTGTGACTAAAAATATTTTTTTCATTAAAATGCCTCCAAATAGAGTATTAAAATAGTTGTATATTCTTACTAAAAAGTTTTATATTTTCTTTTATTTCTATTATAATATTTTATAATTTCTTTTTCAAGCTTTCTTTAAAGTGATTGTGGAATTCAAAAATATTTTCTATAACTTAGATAACTCTCGTGATATAATTTACATATTAAATAATCAATTGATATAATAAAATGGCTCTATGTAGAAAATAGTAGGCAAAAATTATTGAACGATATTATGTTATTGAAGTGTATAAATAATCTAAAAAATTTTTTCGTTCGAAATGACAAATCACATAATTTTCTTTTATTATTTATAAGTTTCAACTTTTCATAATTGCCTACAAAAATTTACAGAAAACCAATAAAATGATGGATTGTAAGAGATAAAAGAAAAAAATTTAAGAAGTAGAAATTAAAAATTAATATTTGGATGATTTTTTCTATTGACTTTAACGTCACGTCAAGTGATATTATATAAAAAGATCATCTACTAAAAATAAATAAATTGACTTTATTTAATAGGGAGGATATTCATGGATTTACAAACGATAAGTCAAGTATCAAAAAAATTTTCAGTTTCAACTCGAACACTTAGATATTATGAGCAAATTGGGTTGATCACCCCTTCAAAAAAAGAAGATTTTGCATATCGTGTTTATGATACAGAGGCAATCAAACGGTTACGTCAAATTATTGTTTTGCGTAAGTTGAGAATACCGCTTAAACAAATTGCCGAGATTTTACAAAATTCTGATGTTCAAATTGCAATAGAGATTTTTGAACGTAACCTTGCTGATATTGAAGATGAAATAACCGCTTTATCAACAATACGTAGTGTTATTAAATCTTTTATTGAGCATTTAAATCTTGGGAGTTCAATGTTTGCACTTCCGGATGATGAGGGTTTATTAGAAGTTGTGGATTCATTGACTGTAACTAAAATTAATTTTAAGGAGGAAAGATCTATGGAAGATCTTAATAAAGCAAGTAAAAAATTGAGTAAATTAGAGGACAAAGATGTGAGAATTGTTTATCTTCCTCCAATGACTGTAGCGGCTGCTTACGCATCTGGAAAAGATTGTGAAGGTAAGGCAATAGGCATGATAAATCAATTTGTAAAAGATAGTGAATTGTTAAAAACCAAACCTGATGCCAGAAGTTTTGGTTTTGATTGTTCTAAAGAAGCAACGGTAATTGGAGAGCCTTCGCATATATATGAAGTGTGGGTATCTATTCCGGATGATTTAGATGTTCCTTCTCCTTTAGTAAAAAGAACTTTTAATGGTGGTTTATATGCTGCACATGTGTTGAGAACTTGGGATTTTGATGATTGGCGTTTATTAAAGGAATGGGTTAATGCCAGCGATAAATATTATTGTGATTGGGATTCGCCGCGTTGGGTTTCTCCTGAAACTCTTGCGGGACAAGGTTTTGAAGAAACATTAAATTTTTATAATTATGCTCAAAATGGTGAAATGAAAAATTTACAACTGGATTTATTATACCCAATTAAGGAGAAAGAAAATGGATAATTTTAATATCGGTTCAACATTGTCATTTGGAGGTTTTAATTGGCGTATTCTTGATATAAAAAATAATATGGCTTTGATTATAACAGAAAATATTATAGATCAGCGTTCTTATCATAATGCTTATAAAGATATAACGTGGGCTGAATGTTCTTTAAGAAAATATTTAAATGGCGATTTTTATAATTCTTTTAATGAAAATGATAGATCAAGAATAATTCCAGCAATGATTAAAAACCTTGATAATCAATGGCATGGTTCAAAAGGTGGAGAAGATACGGAAGATAAAATATTTTTATTAAGTATTGAGGAAGTAGCGTGTCAATATTTTGGGGATAGTAGTTCAAAACTGTATAATCCTAATAAGAAACAAAGATATTGGCTTGAAAGAAAGGATGAAAATAACAGTAAAAGAGTAGCAAGACTTACTCCAGATAAGGGCGGAATTTGGTGGTGGTGGCTTCGTTCTCCTGGTCGTGTTAATGTGAGAGCTGCGTATATACATGGGGATGGCAATATAGGTTTGCAAGGAAACAATATTTTGAAGGGTAATGCGAGTGATGGTTGGTGTACTGGCGGTGTTCGACCTGCTTTGTGGCTAAAAATAGGAATCTAAAAGTAATTTTTAGATTCCTTATTTTAATTAAATTGTGTGATAAACTCGTTGAGTTTTCAGCTAGATGGATGAATCGTACAATTACTTATTAATGATATAAAAATTTAGTTTTCTCTTGTTAGTTGAAATAATAAGAGAATTAGTGAATAATATGGAGGAGCATATTGAAAAACCTGTCTGCTTTTAAAGGTTTGTATACAATTTATTTTATATTAATCAAACAAACAGCAAAAACTTGTTCAAAATATGATCATATAATTTAGAAAGCCATCTTGTTTTAGCTGGGGGATAGTTTACTAATTACAATTACAGAATTTTTGCCATAATATTCTAAAACCTGATTAAAAAAATCTACGTTATATTTTTCAGATAAAACAAACAAAACCCTTCTCATAACATTTGGAACTTCCACCCAACCATCAGTAAAAATTATTATACCTTCTGGTCTATATTTTTTTTCAAGATACTCTACAGCAGGTTGCAAATCAGTAGAACCTTTTCCTTTTAAACTAATATCTTGCCAACCGCCTTTTGAATACTCTATAACATTTTGAACTTTATTATCTGCTTGAACGAGTCTTACTTTTCCACCAGTGTTTTTGGCAATTGATTCAATTTCTCCAAAAAACTGATTATATTCTTCTTCAATTATAGAACCCGAAGTATCTACAACAACTGCAATATTAGGCCCTAACTCATTTTTCCATCCCGGTTGATCTTCATATCTTCTGTTAGGTCTTAATACCGTTCTATATTTATCTACGATTACTGAACTACCAAAAAATCTTCTCAATATCGTATTCCATTTAAATTTCGGCTTGTTTCTAATTATTTTAACAGCCATTTCAACACCTTCAGGAGAATTGCTTGAAGATTTATCATAAGCGTTCTGAACAAATTCGCTAATTATATCAAAAGCCATTTCTTCTGTTATTTCCATATCAAAATCATGAGTATCAATATTTTCTCTTTGTTCTAAAATCATATCTAAATCAATCATTCTTTTTTCTTCAATTAATCCCATTGCATAATCAAAATATTCTTGAGCAGTAAGATTAGGTTTATCAATAGGACAAGTTACAAAAAAATACTCGTTATCAGGAGCATGCCCTTCAAGCAACATAACATCTAAAGGTACAGACAAAGCATCCATTTCATCAATAAATTGATTTACACAAGCATCCATACATAAATCCCATACACCTTTTTCTCTTTTATTTTTATATTTTATAAAAAAATGACCAAATATTATATGATATATTTCATGCTTTAAAAGAGCTTTTGTAAAAATAAGCCCTTTGCTTTCTAATCTCATAGGATTATATAATAATCTGAAATTTCCATTTGCTGTTATTGAAACTTTAATTGTTCTTACTGTTTTGGTTTCGAGCGAATCAAATTTCATCTTAACATAAGAATAAAATATGTTTTCCTGTATAAGCTCTAACCAAGCTCTTTCAACGATGTTACTCATCTTAAACTTCCTCCAACCATTTTTCATCTCCAAGAGTTATAGCAATTTCTTCAAGAAGTTTATCATAAAAAGCTTTCTTTAAACCTTTATTATTTTCAACTAAAAAATTCAAGTTTCTTAAAACTGAAAAAACAGCATCTCTTGGTAAAACAGCTGATAATTCTTTAATCTTTTTTGCAATTAACTTATGCTGTGAATTATCAATTATCTCAATCATTCGGGATTCTTCAATTTTTTCAAAATAACTGTTTAATCTTAAAATTACACTCATTTTATCATCTGAATTAAAAGATTGAATCTTTTCAATAGAGTCTTTAAAAAGTATTTCTTCGGCTGTAGGTATATTAGTTTTATTTTTAAAATAATTATTTAACGCTCTAGCACCTTCCGAACCTAAAATAGAACTGCTTAAAAAATAATTATATTTTTCAATTTCTTCTTCAGTTAAATTTTTCATCACATTAGACAATTTAAACCAACTTCTTGGACTTGGTCTTAAATCAAGCCTTAAACTAATAGAATTATCATAAGAAAGAAATTCAGGATATTTATCAATAAAGTTAATTACCTGATTACTAACTTCATTTTCAAACGCCCAGTTTTTCCAATCTTCCAAATCAGTAGATAAATCAATATGAAAAAATCTTGACATAAAAGCCGGATCAGTAATTAAATCTACTTGATCGTATTCTTCATCTGGCGGATTAGCAGCCGCCATTATCCAAACATTTTCTGGAAGAATATGATTATGAATTCTTTTATCAATTAAAAGCTGCATAATAGCGTTTCTTATTGATTTATGAGCTCTGTTTATTTCATCGATCATAATAATAACCTCGTCATGTTCAGGCCACCAATCAGGTTTTAAAAACGTAGTTCTATCCACATCTCTTGAAGGCAACCCAATTAAATCTCCCGGTTCCATTTGAGAAATAACTAATATTATAAGCTCTTTACCATATTTTTTAGCAATCTGTTTCGCAAGATCCGTCTTACCTACACCGAAATGCCCCCATACCAGAGGTATTTCTCCTGAACTCATTATCTTTTCACATAAAAAAGATACTTCACTTGGTCTCATCTTCAATTCCTCGCTTTCTAAAAATATAATTAAACCTATAAAAAATCTATATCTTAAAAAATTATAACATATTTTTTATATCAATTTTAATTACATATATAAAAAAAATAAGAACAACTATTTAATAATTGTTCTTATTTTCAAAAACATTTAAATAATAAATAAATAATTTATTTTTTTGATTCCTGAATAGTCTGATCCCAATATTGATTGGCTTGTTTCATATAATCTTCATCACTTATTATATCCTTATTTATTTTTTCAATAGTATTTTCAGAAACCTTTCCATTAATTATCATTTCCTTTCCGGCCTCTTCTAAAGATGCAAAAAACTCTTTTATTTCTGGCAAATCCTTGCTTTCAGGAGAACTAAATATTTCTCCACTGTTTCTATATACTGCTAAAACCATATTCTGATGAGAAAAAACAGCTTTTAGCAAATCAAAATTATTTTTACCAGGAAATCCTGAATTAGCAACTAAAAATTGTTTTGGAAATTTTTTGATTCTTCCGTCATGATAAAAAGATCCATCAGGATTTTTTCTGATGTGGGGAGTAGCCAAGGGTAAAAATCTATCCATAAAATTTTTTAATAATCCTGTCATATACATTCCATATACAGGAGTTGCAAAACCCACATATTCGCTTTCCAAATATAAATCTAATAATTTTTCCATATCATCTTTGATCGCACATTTCCCAGGAGTTTTACCCCAACAAAAAAAACAGCCAAGACATTGTTTAATATCTTTTTCAATTAAAAATACTTCTTTTGTTTCAGCTCCCGCTTTTTTTGCACCTTCTAACAAAGGTTTAATTATTTTGTGTGAATTACTATTTTCACCTCTAGGGCTTCCATTAAAAACCGTAATTTTCATTTTTTCCCTCCAAATTATAAAGAATTTTTAATTTTTTGTAGTAGAAGATTTAACATCAACCAGTAATCACTCTATTAGAAATAAATAGCTAAATATTTGCAAAAGTGTTTTTATACCAATTACATAAATCTTCATACCACTCCTCTGTTAATCCAGAATGTCCAAGATTTTCTGAAACTATAAAATCAAAATTTTTATTTTCTTTTTTCATTTTTTCAAAAAAAACATTTACTTCTTTAAATGAACAATTATTATCTTCTTTTCCATGAAAAGCTATAAAAGGAACATCTTTAAAAATTTTCATTTTTTCTTCTTTGCTATAATCATAACCATCAAAATAAGTGCCAATACTATGATGACCCGAAATCATTATTATAGCTTTAAAAACTGGATATTCATCATACACTCTCAAAACACCATAACCACCCATTGAAAAACCACTCAAATAAACTTCATTTTTATTAATATTAAATAATTTTATTATTTTATCCATTATTTCTTTCGTTTCTAATAAAGAATCTTTAGAACAATAAAAATGAGAAGTTCCCCTTGAAAAAGGTGCTAATATTATAATATTATTTTCTTCTGCAAATTTTAATAAATATTTTGCATTTACAACACTTTTATCATCACTTCCGCTTCCATGAAGATAAATCAAAAGTTTATCAGATTTTTTAGTAGGCACATATAAAGAATACGGTTGATAAGTATTATCGATATTACTTAAATGAGCTAAATGATTAACTTTTCCTTTTATGAAAATATCCCCATTTTTTTCATATTCTTTAATCATCTCTTCTGTAAAAACTTTTAAATTATATATTTCATCAAATTTCTCATAACTTTTAATATTTTTAATTTTTTCTGAAATCATTTTACAATAGTATAATAATGAAATTCTACTTTCAGCGGACAAAAAATTATTTTCTATTGAAACATCTATTTTTTCAAATAAATTATTATATTCTTTTTCAGAATAAACAAAAAAATCTATTTTTTCCTCAAAACACTTTTCTTCAATTTTTATTTCAATATTTAATTCATTAAAACCTTCTTTTAAAAATGTTTTAGACAATTCATACACCTTATTTAATATTTGATTATCTTCTTTAATCTTTTTCGATAACAATATGTTATCTTCTTGTTTTACTGTAATTTCTATCTCATCATTTTGAGGATTTAAAGCATACAACTCTAAAAATATATTATCATTAAAATCAAAATGACATCTGTTTAACCTTAAACTATATTCAAAAGTGTTAAATCCTTCTGGCTTTTCAAAATCAAAAACAATATATTTTCTTAACGATTGTTCAGATTGAATTTTATCATCTTCTTCAAAAATATAAACATTTTTTCCATCTTCAATAGCTTGAACATAACTTAAATTAAAACCATATTTTTCGACAAAAAAACTCTTTAATGGAGCTAATTCTTTCCACGGAATACTTAAAATTAAAAATAAATTTTCATCAGTTTTGTGATATTTAATTATAGAATCTTCAAGTTTTTTACCAATAAAATCTATATTCTTATACCAAATAAATATTTTTTCTTCTTCAGGACTAACTGCAATAACATAAAATTCATCTGAAGGCTCATTATTTTCTTTAGGATTTGCAAGAACAAAATGAAATCCATCACCATTTTGATACGATCTATCTCTTTTAACTAAATTTAATTGAGGTATTTTCACAATCAAATGAAAATGACTGTGAGAATAACAAGGCATAAATTCAATTGGTATTATTTTTTTATTATTCTCTATTTCAAAAGGTTTAAGTAAAAAACCTTCAAAAAAATTTTCTACACTTTTTTGATTATTCATCAATTCATTTTTTTGAAAATCATTTAAAAAAATTATTTTATTCATAAAAACCTCCACACAATTTAAAATGTACTATCTCTTAATTATTAAACAATTCAATAACATCATCGTATTCTTTACCTCTAGAAGTAGGTGTTGCTTGAATAACAAATATTTGATTTTTTTCTGGAATTACTGTGATATTTTGACCACCAAATCCTTTACACTTATAAAAATTATTTCCAAGCCGCCATAAATAACCGTAAGAAGAATTGCACTTTGATGGAGATACCGCCTCATTAACATATTTTTCCGAAACAATCCTATTACCCTCAAAAACTCCTTTTTGAAGAAAAAGCTTTCCTATCGACAACATTTCACGTGCAGTTAAATTAGAAGGACTCTCGTCTAAACCATCATTTCCTTCGCCAGCATCCGCACAACTGTAAGCAATACCACATTTGCTTCTCCACCACAATCCGCTTTTTATATTTAAAGGCTTATACAAATTTTCATTTATAAACGAAAAAACATCTTTACCAACAACTTTTTCTAAAACAGCTGTAAGTAAAATTATATCAAACTCGCTATAATTAAATTTTGTTCCAGGAAAACAAACCATATCCGTTTCAGCAATATGTTCAACCCAATTTGAACTCTTACGAAGAATAGAGAGTTGAGGACAATGATAATGCACACCACCAACCCAATAAATACCCGAAGTCATAGTTAAAAGATTTCTAACCGTAATACTTTTATGATAAGGATGTATTCCACAATTAAAAATATCAAGATATTTGAATAACGGTTCATCCAAATTTTTTATTAAACCTCTATCTAAACATATACCAGTTGCAATAGAAAGAATACTCTTCACAACAGAGCGAATTACATTTCTACTATTCTTTGTGAATCCGTTATAATATCTCTCTATAATAACCTCTCCATCTTTCCATATTAAGATGCTATTGATTAATCTGTGTTGTTTTAATTTGATATATTGATCTAATTCAATTTCATTTATCATGGCAAATACCTTCCTATGATTGAACAACTATTTTCTTTAATCTCTTTAGGTGTACCAGTTGCAATTATTTCTCCACCCTCTCTTCCGCCGCCTTTTCCCATCTCTACCAAATAATCACAATTTGCTAACATGTGAACATCATGCTCTGTGATAATAACAGAATTTCCGCATTCTACTATCTCATTAAGAATTGATAATAATTTCTCTGCATCATATAGAGAAAGTCCCGTTGTTGGTTCATCAAGAATATAAAGAGAACCTTTATTTTTCTTTTGATTAACCTTTCTTCCTTTAGAAAGCTCTTTTGCAAGTTTAATCCTTTGACTCTCGCCACCTGAAATTGTTGGTATAGATTGTCCAAGTGTGATATAGCCCATACCAACTTCCCGTAAAACTTGAAGAATATTACATATTTCCTCACTTTTATCTGCAAAAAATATTTTTGCCTCATCTACACTCATATTTAAAACTTCACAAATATTTTTCCCATCAAGTAAAATTGTTCTAGCTATATCTACATAACCTGTTCCTTCGCAGTCATCACAAATTAAATCCATAAAACTCCCATATCCTACATAATGATGAACAATACCTTCCCCTTTACACCTTTTACAACCACCATTAGAATTTCTGCTAAACATAGAAATTGAACAACCCTTTTCTTTTGCTTCTTCAGTTGCAGCAAAAAGACCTCGTATCTTATCCATAATACCAATATAAGTTGCGGGACATGATGTTTTATTTCTCCCTATAGGTCTTTGATCTATAATATAACAATTTTTAATATGTTTTGTTCCTGTAAGAAATACACCTGATACATCTTCACTTTCAATATCTTCTTCTTCAGTCATTACACAATTATTTTTTAATTGCTCTTTAAGTCGTGGAACTAAAGTATCTGAAATCAAACTTGATTTACCACTACCTGAAACTCCTGCAACTCCTATCATTAAACCTAAAGGAATATCAACACTTATATTTTTCAAATTATGTAAATTAGCATTTTCAATACGCAATATTCTTTTTTCGTCTATTTTTCTATAATCTTTTTTTATATTAAAAGAAGTCTCTTTTGAAAAATAAGGAGCCGTTTTTGAATCCTTACACTTTAAAAAATCTTCATAATTACCTTCAAAAATTTTTTGTCCACCATTTATACCCGCTTCTGGCCCTATATCAATAATATAATCAGCATTACGTATAAAACTCTCATCATGTTCTACTGTAACAACCGTATTGCCTTCTTCAACTAACTTTTTTAAAAGCTTCAATAAATTTTCTTTCTCAATTTCATGAAGTCCGATAGTAGGCTCATCAAACACAAAAATAATCGAATCCATAGCTGCCATTATATAAGAAGCAAGAAAAACCCTTTGAAGCTCTCCGCCAGATAACGTTGGAATCTTTCGTGAAAGAGATATATGTTTTAATCCCACTTCAGAAAGTCCTTCTATACGCTTTAAAATCTTATCTACCAGTTGATTTTTTCCTTTGCCATAAACATCAAGAAAATTGTAAATATCACCAATATACATATTTTCTATTTCTGATATTGTTTTACCATTAATCTTTGTATTTAAAGCATATACACCTAATCCAGTCCCATGACATTTAGGACACGTTTTCATATTAATATAAGAAAGTTCTGTAATCCAATTATTTCTTCCTTGTCCTTTATGATATTTATAACTTTCAACCAACCAGGGAATTATCCCCATAAACCCTGAAGATGCCGCAAAACCTCCTCCATCTCCATATTTAAACAAACGAAATTCCTCTTCGCTTAATGAAATTAAAGTTCTTTTTCTATTCACATTGTACATTTTATCAAATCTCATATATAGATGATTATAATGAGTTTGATTTACACCAAAAAGATTTTCGATTGTCACGTTCATATCCGAAAAAACAGCATCTTCATCAATATTTAAAACCATTCCTGAACCACGACACCTCGTACACATTCCTTTGGGAGAACCTTTTTGAAAATTTGCAATTTGAAGAGGCGTTCCATCATCATACTGACTATCTATTACACCATAATGAGCAAAAAGTGCCGCAAGCATAGCCTCAATATTCATTCTAGTAGCTACTGTACTTCTTGGATTTGATTGACGAATAATTCTCTGCTCAACTGCAACTGTAGGAGATAAACCCGTAATACTATCAAAAATTTCTTTTTTATCTACAATAAATTGTGACCCTGAAAAAATAAGATATCTTTTATTACCTTCAGCATACAAAGTATCAAAAGCAAGACTTGACTTTCCACTTCCTGAAACACCCGTAATAACAGTAATTTTATTTTTGGGTATTTTCACATCTATACCCCTTAAATTATTAATTCTTGCATTTTTTATCTCGATAAATTCTTTCATTTAAAAACCTCGCATATTTTATTCGCTCTCGTCCATAACACTAAGACATACAGAATATGTACTTTTACCAGAAGAAGGTTTTGAATATTTTGACAAAATTTCTTCCATATCTTTTTGTAGATTTTCAACTTCTTCAACAGACAAAAATAATTTAAAATCAAGTAAAAGGTGTAGTTTTTTCTCTGTTATATTACCACTTTGCTCTTGCAACATTGTCTGATGTAATGATTTTATAAAAGTATCTCTATTTGTATTAAAAGTGTTATGAATAAAAAGCATTTTTTGTTTAATAAAATCATCATCGGTTGCTTCAATAAAATCCTCTCCTATAATAACAGAGTCTACTGAAGCCTCATAATAACGAGCTGTAATACCATTAATTACTTGTGTGTGACTTTGGTTAATCACTCCAATTTCTTCTAACTTTTTTAAATGAAAATGAGCAGAAGCCGCTTTAAGTCCTAACTTCTCACCAATTTCTTTTCCATGAAGAGGCTTCTTTTCATTTTGTAATAACCTTAATATACGCTGACGCTGTGGAGAAGATAAAACTTGTATATCCTTTTCAGAAGAAGCTATTAATATTCTGCTTCCTTCATGTATAACTATTCTATTTTTATCATTTGATTCTTTATTTCCCGCCATTTTTAAAACACCTCTTTCTAATTATAACCTAATTCTATCTTTTGGAAAACCATTCTTTACAGATATCCAAGCACCTTTATCAAATTCCTCATATTTATTAAAAGCACAAGGAACTCCTTTAGCATTAAAAAAATCAGGACTATCCATCAAATGAAAATGAAGATGAGGTGCTGTAGAATTTCCCGAATGACCAAGCTGCCCTAAAACCTCTCCTTTTTTTACATCTTGACCTTCCTTAACTTTAACAGAACCCGTTTGTAAATGTGCAAAAAAAGCATAAATATTATTTCCATAATCAATAATAATATAATTACCGACAACCTTATTTAAATCATGTTTTTTTGGATTAAAGAAAAACGCATTTTTTAGAACGACTGCCATATCTCTTAACATATGGACTCTGTTACGTTCAATTATACCATCTTTGGCAATAATAACTCTACCCTCACATGGAGCATATATTTCTTTACCCCATCCGTAACATTCTTTAAGTTTTACCCCAAGAGTATTATATTTCAATTTACTACTCTTATAAAAAGGAGTACCTTTACGATTCCAATCAACCATTAAAAAATCATATGCATACCGTTGACCTAGCTGATCTGTACCATGACTCGGAATAACTTTTGCTGGGGTATGAAAAACCCACCACTCACCTCTTAACGGAAAATCCATTATAATAGGATTACTTAATTCATTCATAATTTTACCTCCTAAAATTATTTTAAACGTTTTATTTTATTTAACGTTAAAATTATTATAAATGAAATTATGAATTTTGTCAAGCAAAATCAAATGATATTTTTTAATCAATAAAAAAAAGCAAATGACATTAAAAATAATGTCATTTGCAAATATTAATAAAATATATAATTTTTATTTTATTGTTTTGAAATAATCAATATAAAAATATTTATTACAATTTTAATAAAAGAATTTCTTCATCATCGTCCATAATTCCAGTATCTTCAAATCCATATTTTATGTAAAAATTATACGGACTAACCTCTGCCATAACACATGAAGTGCATAAAACATCTATTCCTTCTTCTTTACACTTATTAACAATTAAATCTAAAACTTTCTTTCCATAACCTTTTCCCTGATAATCTCCTGCCATCATGAATCTCCATAAACCTATATAAGATAAATTATCTTTGTTATCAACAAACGGTTTAATAAAATCATTATACATTTCGTCATCTTTTTCATAACTTAACATTACAAAACCTATAGGTTTTTCGTCTAAATAAACTGCTCTCATCCAAGCTTCATCACCATGAACATGAGCTTCTGCTATCGAATAAACATTTGGTGCAACACATTCAGCCTGTTCTTTAGTTAATGTTTTACTCAGCTTAACAACTTCACCAAAATTTTCCTTGTTCACTTCTACTAATCTGATTTCATTCATTTTTAAATCTCCTTTTCTATTTATTTGGGATGTTAAATTATATCATATATCTCAATTTTTCTCTAACCACTCAAAAATAATATAAATAAGATATTTGCCTTAAAATTTGTATTTTTTTCTTACGACTGAATTATTAAAAAATTTATACAATTAATTTTTCATCATTTGATAATTTATGTTAAAATAATTATATGTACTAAAAAAATTATTTCAAAGATTTGGAGAGATTATTTAATAAAAATTGTTCGCTAAAATCTATTTGAATAAAGCTTTTTATATGTTTTTTATGCTGCATTTGATAAACTAAGGTTTAGAAAGTAATTCTCCTTTTAATTCCGAGACCACCCATTCTTCTATAATTTTATTTTGATCAAAACGTGATACAACAATCTCATTCCATTTGATGTTTTTTCCAGAAGGGTTAATTCCCCTTATTTTATTAATATGTTTTCCTTTTATTGTTCTTTGCCATACTATGCTATTATTTTCTTCAGTAAAGAATTCCACTTTTACAACACGAATATTTGAAAATGTTTTATGAATTTGTTTAAACCATTTTTTTATGAAATCATGACCTTCATAATTTTTATTTGCAGAATGAACAACATAATTTGTTGCAAATATTTCACTAATAATTTCAAAATTTCCTTTTTCAAAAAGTTCTATGTTAGCAAAATTGATTAATTCTTTTTTATCCATAGTTTTCCCCTTCAGATTTTTTTGTTTTTCTATATTCAATATTAAAAATTATTAAAGTTATCGTAGCACTGCAATGCCCTGCAAAGAGAAGCGTGGCAAGTAAACTAAAATAAAAGCAATTTAATAATTTCAAGTAATTATTTTGTTTATTCTAAAAATTCATTAAGAACTGTTTTTACTTTAAACCAAATATCTTTTAATTCAAAAACTAAATGCTTCATTTTATTCCAATTAAGATGAAAAGAATACGAGTGTCTAAAATAATGTCTGAATATCAAATATTCTTCTAATTTTTGTATAGGATCTCTTTTTAAAACTACATTTCTTTTATTGTTATCGATTCCCATTTTATACAACGGGTATTTTTTATCCACTGAAAATATTTATCTATTTGATTTATTGATATAGCAATCATAATATAGTCTCGTTTGATATATATTTTACAAATACAGCTAACACTTTCCATCGTATTTTAACACTTTTCCCTAGTTTAATTATATCATATCATATTATATTACATTTAATATCCTCATTATTCTTTGCACTTTATAATGCACTTTTCTCAATTGTTTTAAAACGAAAATCATCCTCTGCATGAACAGATAATCCTTCTTATTCTTCAAAATCTATATATTCACTAAAGCTTTCATAATATATATCATACATTGTATCAGAAAAACCCCACCCAACATTACTTGAATCATCAACTATTTTTTTGCATCTTTTTACATACTCTTTTGTAAGTTCGTTTATACGCATATGTTTTGTTGCATCTGCGAATAGTTTTTCTACACTTATATAAAATTGTTCGGTAATATCTCCATAATTATCAATAAGAAGAACACCTTGTTCAACTGCATATAGAATTAAATCAACTACGTACCTGCTATTGCTGCAATTTTTTTTGAAATCTGATATATATTTTCGTATTAATCTAAAATTAATATCTTCAATATCTCTTTCAATAATAAATTCATTTGATATTTTTTCTTTATAATAACTTAAAATTCCTTCAAGATTATCTTTGTTCAATTCTATAGAAAAATATTCCTTTACATCTTTAAATTTTTTATAAAGATTCAATACTTCTTTTTCCAATTCATTTTTTGATAATTCTTTTAAATGTTTTTTTACGTCATTTTGATTTATTTCCTTCAATTTTTTCACTCACTTTCTTTTAATTTAGTATAATAACGTATTTTTCAAATTATCCAAATTCAACGTTTTAAATATTAAAGTTATCTTAGTGCTGTAACGCCGTGCAAAGTTCGAGGCCACTGAAAAAGTCCGATTTTCATAA
>CAYZNB010000014.1:30735-30829 GCA_964478535.1 uncultured Thermotogaceae bacterium | reverse complement strand
AATTCTCAATTGCTCGCTACTTTATTTCATCCATATTTACCATCAAAGCATTATATTAAAAAAATGTCAAAAGTATCATTTCTCTTTTCAATAT
>CAYZNB010000014.1:24449-30635 GCA_964478535.1 uncultured Thermotogaceae bacterium | reverse complement strand
TTAAACGCTTTTCCATTTAATCAATTAAACGTTTTTGTTTTTTTCTTTCCAACTTTAAAATCCATATTTACCATCAAAGCATTATATTAAAAAATTGTCAAAAGTATCATTTCTCTTTTCACTATTTAAACGCTTTTCCATTTAATCAATTAAACGTTTTTGTTTTTTTCTTTCCAACTTACCAACTTTCTGCTTTCTGCTTTATTTGTTTTTCCTGATCAACTAACTATAAATTATTTTTAGTCACACTGTTTTACATAGAACATAAATTTATTATTATTTTATATGTTTCAAATTTCTTTTGTTGAATGTTATTGTTATATTTATTGCATTATTTTTAAATTTTTGGTAATATTAATATATGAGTTTTTATTTATAAATATTTTTGGAGGTTTTTTATGAACAGGAAGAGAGATGTTTATTATTGGCAGGAAAGAAGTATTTTAAAGAATATTGATGAAGAGTGGAAAGAACATATCGTTTTCAAGATTATTGATAAAGATGGTTATGAGGGCAGTGGAGCTGCTACTCCTGATGAAAATTATGGTGAAACTTTTAAAACTGCTATGGCTGTTGTTGAGGGGTTAAGAAAGTTAGCTGAAAATTATAACGATTTAGGTTTTATTTCAGATTTTCAACAGGAGATGGATAATTTTGTAAAGTATGATAAGACTGCAAAAACTGCCGTTTTTTTAGCTATTTGTGATTATATTTCTAATAAAAAAGATATTGATATTACTAAGGCTCTTTTTCCAGTAAAATCAGGATATTCAAAAGAGTTATTAAGGTTTTATTGGAAAAAAGATATTGATATTACTCCTTTTATTAATAAAAAAGATTTTTATGGTATTAAAGTTGAATTTTTAGAAAAGCCTGAAAATGATGATTTAATTAATATTTTATCTTCAAATGAAGACGCGAATTTTTGGTTTGATTTTAGAGGTAGTTTAAATCATTTTGAATTGAGAAATATAGAGGGAATATTGAATAATTATAATAATGTAATCGCTTTAGAACAGCCTTTGCCTGTTTTTAAAGAGTTCAATTTAAATAATATAAAAAGGAAATATCCTATTTTTTGGGATGAATCTTTGCAAAGGGTTGAAGATATTTTGAGATTGAAGGATTGTGGAACTGGTTTTGTTTTTGATATAACAAAGTTTGGTGGTATTTTAAATATTTATCAGGCTTTATCTATTGCAAAATCTTATGGTCTTGAAACTGTTTTATCTACAAGGTTAGAACATCCTTTGAATGTTGTTTGGTCGGAAAAGATTAAAAATTCTTTTGATGTAAGCGATTTGAATATTTCTCATTATATTGAAAAAACTTCAAAATAAAACGGTGCTTAGGCACCGTTTTATTATTATTTTTAATAATCATAGACTAACAAATTATCTGTATTAACATATTCCAACCCACCATTTGGGCTCGCGCCTTCAAAAATTAATTTATTTTTTTCATACATTTCAACAGAAATTTTAGAAGAAACGGATTCGTATATAGTTTTTTTCATTTCTCCATATACAGGAGATAACAATTCAGTTTTATCACTTTTTTTTGCGTTTAATATTAATTTTTTATTATTTCTAACCACTATTACTTTTATAGAATCTTCATTTTCTTCGGCGAAAATTATTTTTGAAGAATTATAAGTTGTGAACTTATATAGTTTTTTATTTATCAAAAGCCCACAAATAAATCCATTAAAAGCTTTTTTTAAAAAGGGTACATTAGCATAAGAAAAGGTTAATGAAATATTTGAATTAGCAAAATTGTTAGCTTGCATCCAAATCCAAGAATTAGGTTGCGAAACTCCGTAATCTTTTTCAATATATAGTTTAGCTTCGTTAAAAGAACTATTATTAATTATTCCATTACAAAAACCGTTCATAAGATTAATTCCATGATAATTTTCCATGAAAGGGAAATAATGATAATATCCCATAGCACTTGGAGAGATTAAATTCGTTTTCCAACAAGCTTTATCATAAATAGAAAAATTAGCTTTAACATCAGGTAAATCGATAGAAACTTTATCTAAAGAAAAAGAAATTTTATCTATAGAAATATGGAAATTTTTTTTCGAATATTTAAACGATTTCAAGTCAAATCTATAATAATTAGTTTTATAATCTTTGCTATTAAAATATTGAATAAAAGCATGAGGTTCTCTTTTATTTAAAGAGATTCCCGGAATAAAAACATAACTTACTCCATTTGCTACTAATTTATAATACCATCCTTCAAAATATTTTTCATTTTTTAAATTTCCTTGAAAATATATCTGATTAAAAAAAGATTTAATTTTGTATATAGTATCCCCCCTAAAAGTTTCTTATAATAACAAATGAAAAATTTTTTTACTTCCTATTTTTCATAAACTTCAAAATCTATTTGTATTTTTATTTTATCTGCATCTACAACTTTAGCTTTAATTTTATCGCCTATTTTATATTTTTTTCTCGTTCTTTCTCCTATCAAACTGTTATCTTTTTCGTTATATATAAAATAATCGTTTAATACTGAAATGTGTATTAATCCATTTATCATTTTATCTGATATTTCTACAAAAAGTCCAAATTTTGTAACTCCTGTTATAACTACTTCATATACTTTTCCTATATATTTTGAAATGTATTCTACTTTTTTCATGTCTCTGAAATCCCATTCTGCTTCGTTTGAAACTCTTTCACGTTTAGAACATGAACTTGCTATTTCAGGTAATAAATTAGAATATTTTTCTATTTCTTCTTTTAATAGTGTGCCTTTATTTTTTATATATAGTTTTAGTAATCTGTGTACTATTAAATCGGGATATCTTCTTATTGGTGATGTGAAATGTGTATATGATTCAGATGCAAGTCCAAAATGTCCTATGTTAGAGTCGGAATACATAGCTCTTTGCATAGATCTTACTAACAGTTTTTGTACACTGTCTTTAAGCGGATGATCTTTAGTTTTTTCTAATATTTCTTGCATATATTTCGAATGAATGTTTTGGGTAGTTTTCATTTTTATTCCTAATACAGATAAATAATTTCTAAGTTGTAATAATGTATCGGGGTCTGGGTTATCATGTGTTCTGTATAAAAATGGTAGTTCTTGAGCGTCAAAAAATGATGCTACTGTTTCATTCGCTTTTATCATAAATTCTTCAATCATTTTTTCTGATATGCCTCTTTGAATAGATAATATGTCTTTCACTCTTCCTTTATCGTCAAATTCAAAGTATACTTCGCCGCTTTCTATATCAAGTATTGCTCCTCTTCTTTTCCTATTTTCACGTAAAATAGTCATTAGTTCTTTCATGAGGTTGAATTTAGGCATTAAAAAGTTTAGCTCTTTTTTCAAGTTTTCGTCAGCGGTTTCATCAATCATATGATTAACTTTTGTGTAAGTTAATCTTTTTACACTTTTTATAACTCCGTTGTATATTTCTGAGTTTACAACGTCTCCTTCGGGATTTATTTCCATAATAAGAGACATTGTCAGTCTGTCTTCTCCTTCAACTAATGAACATATCCAGTCGGATATTTCGTGTGGCAGCATTGCTATTACTTTATCTATAAGATAAACACTTGTTCCTCTATCGTAAGCTTCTCTATCTAAATTTGAATTTTCTTTAATATAATGACTTACGTCTGCTATGTGAACTCCAAGTTCATAATTTCCATTTGAAAGTTTATTTATACTTATAGCATCATCAAAATCTTTTGCTGATTCCCCATCAATAGTAAATATAGTTTCTTTTCTAAAATCTTTTCTGTTTTTTATTTCTTCAGGAGATATAAATTTTGGTATTTTTTTTGCTTCTTTCATAATGTTTGATGGGTATTCTCCTGGTTCAGGAAGATTATGTTTAGATAATACTATTGGTAAATCTATTTTAGGGTCGTCTGCCCTTCCGAGTATTGAAATAATTTTCCCTTCTGGATTTTTTGACCCGCCAGGATACTTTGTTATTTCTACTTCAACTATTTGTCCTGGTTTTACTCCTTTTATTTTTTCAGGTGGAATATAAAAATCGTAATTTATTTTTCCGTTTAATGGTATTACAAATCCAAACATTTTCTTTTTTTGAAATTCTCCTACGACTTTTTTTATATTTCTTTCAAGTATTTTTACTACTTTGCCTTTGTCTATATCACGCCATTTACCTATTTTTTCAATAACAACTAAATCTTTATGCATAGCATTTGAACTGTTTTCAGGCATTATAGCTATTTCTTCTCCATTTTGCAATGTGATGAAAGCTAAATTTCCACTTTTTGTAAATTCTATAATTCCTTTTATAATGTTGCTATTATTTAAATGGTATCTGTTTCTTGAATCTTTAATCACTACCATTTCTGTTAATAAGGTTTTTAATTCTTTTCTAACTTCTTTTTTTTCATCTTTTGTAATTGCTTCCATTTCAGCATATATTTGTTTCTGTATTAAGTTTTCTTTTTCTATCAATTTTAAAAGCTTTTCTCTGATGTTATTTTTCAAATTGTTTCACCTCACATTTCATAATCTGAATGAGAATAATCTATGTCATAAAAAGTCGCTAATTTCGGATTGAACATAAGTTTTATAGTTCCAACTGGTCCGTTTCTCTGTTTTCCTATGATCAATTCCGATTCATGTGGTTCGTTTAACATTAAGCTATCCTCTTTTCCTTCTTGTTTTCTTTTATAATAAGAGTCTCTGTATAGAAACATAACCATATCGGCATCTTGTTCAATTGCTCCTGATTCCCTTAAATCGCTTAATCGTGGTCTTTTATCTTCTCTTTGTTCTACTCCTCTTGATAACTGCGAAAGAGCTACTACTACTATATCAAGTTCTCTTGCAATTAATTTCAATGATCTTGAGATTTCAGAAATTTCTTGTTGTCTGCTATCTGAATTTCTTGATCCTCCGCTCATAAGTTGTAAATAATCTATCATGAGCATGTCTATTCCATATTCTCTTTTTATTCTTCTTGCTTTTGCTCTTAAAGTTCTTGAATCTAATCCCGGTTCATCATCTAAAATTAAATTAGTTTGAGATAATTTTCCAGCTGCGTGTACTATTTTTTCCCATTCTTCTTTTGATATTTGTCCTGTTCTTGCTTTTTGAAGGTCTACATTTGCTTCAGAACATAATATTCTGTTTGTAAGTTGTTCTTTAGTCATTTCAAGACTGAAGATAGCTGCAGAATAATTGTGTTTCATCGTCATTTTTGTTGCTACATTAAGTGCAAAAGATGATTTCCCCATAGACGGTCTTGCTGCAATAATATAAAGATCAGATTTATGAAATCCTGATGTTATTCTATCTATTGATTTATATCCAGTAGGTATTCCTGTAACAAGTGTTGCGTTTCCTTGTTCTGCTCTGTTTTTAAGTTCAACTATTCTGTCTACAACGCCAGAAAGAACACTTGTTATTGAATCATAAGTTCTTGTTGCTCTTGCTTCTGTAATTGAAAATATTCTTTTTTCAGCAAATTCTAAAATTTCAGGTGTTTCTGAATTACTTCTCACAGCATCTACAATTTCTTTTGATGCTGTGATTAGGTTTCTTAAAAGTGCTTTATCTTTTACAATGTTAGAATAATACATTACATTAGCTGTTGTAGGAACTGCATTTGCGAGGTTTATTAGTGTTTCTTCCCCTCCTATTTTTTCAAGTAATCCTGAAATTCTGAGTTGTTCTATAACTGTAACCGCATCAATTGGTCTTCCCATAGTAAAAAGCTGTTCTATAGTTTTAAAAATTATTTTGTAATGTTCGTAATAAAAGTCTTCCCATCTTATTTCTTCAAAAACGTCTTCGATTACTGTTGCATCTAAAAAAATACTTCCTAAAACAGCTTCCTCGGCCTCAATACTATGTGGCGGTGTTATATGTTTGTCTTCCATTTGTAGCACTTCCTTATCTTGTTTGTTTGTTTAGAAAAATCAATTTATTATTTACCATTTTTTGTTTTAAATGTAGTGTAACAGCCACGCTGAACTTTGCACGGCGTTACAGCACAGACGAAAACGATGGTTGAACAATAGCTAAACTATGGTTAAACTATGGCTGAACAGTGGTTAAACAGTGGCTGAACAGTGGTTGAACAGTGGTTGAACAGTGGCTGAACAGTGGCTGAACAGTGGCTGAACAGTGGTTAAACAGTGGCTGAACAGTGGTTGAACAGTGGTTGAACAGTGG
>CAYZNB010000014.1:0-24349 GCA_964478535.1 uncultured Thermotogaceae bacterium | reverse complement strand
TTGAACAGTGGTTGAACAGTGGCTGAACAGTGGCTGAACAGTGGCTGAACAGTGGCTGAACAGTGGTTGAACAATTGTTCAACTACTGTTCAACTATCGTTCGACTATCGTTCGACTATCGTTCAACTACCGCTCAACTATCTCTCAACTACCGTTCGACTATCGCTCGACTATCGTTCAACTATCGCTCAACTACCGTTCAACTATCTCTCAACTACCGTTCGACTATCGTTCAACTATCGCTCAACTATCGTTCAACTATCGTTCCCAAAATTGCTACTTGCCACTAATGGCTTCTGTATGATATAATCAATGTAAATATTTTTAATGAGGTGATATAATGAATACTATTATAACTATTATATTTGTTTTTAGTATAGTTTTACTTATTTTATCTATAAGTTTTTTTTGGAGCGGTACAAAAGAATCTAAATACAAAAATTCGGATTCCTCAAAAGTGAAATCTTTTGATAAAAATGGCTTAAAATTTTTAATAGCGAGTGTTATAATGTTCGTTTTTTCTTTTTTGTTGAGTTTTATTCAAAAATAACTTTTTCAACGTATTCGCTTGTAGAAGCTTTTAATAGACATCCATAAGATAACTTAAATTTTAATATATCTCCAACTTTATAATTAATATCGCTTTCAGTAACGTCTATAATAGTGTGATCGCTACTGGCGTGTAATATTTCAACTTTTTCATCAAGACTATATAATCCGCTTGAGATTATGTCTTGTTCTCCTACTCCTAAAATACATTTTTTTCTTATTCCTTTATCTTCAAAATGTGGTTTTCTTCCAAATGCATCAAATCCTATTTCTCCTATTGGTACTGATGGTTTTTCTTTTAATTCTATAATTTCTGCTTCTAATATCACTGTTAAATCGGTATTACCTTCTATTTTTAAATCGTTTGTTACGTCTGTACCACATATTATTGATTCTCCAAGTCTAAAATGATTTATTTCTTTTGGTAATTTTCCTGATCTTATCAATGGTATTGCTGCTGTGTTTCCTCCTGAAATTATTTCCAGTTTTATACTATATTTATCTTCAATTTTTTCTTTTATATCTTTTAATAAATTCATATTTTCTACTGAAGGTAAAACTCCTCCAAAACATCCCAAGTTTGTTCCTATTCCGGATAATTCAAGTCCTTTAATTTTTAAAAATTCTCCCACTTGTTCAACCGCATTTTCAAACCATATTCCTTCTCTTAAATCTCCTACATCTATCATAATTATTATTTTTTTTGATGTGTTAAGTTTAACTGCTGCTGCACCTAATTTTTTTGCTGTTTCAATTTCACTTATTAAAGTGTAATCGACATATTTAACTATTTCTTGAATTCTACTCATCATTGGAATTCTTAAAAGCATGAATGGCCCTTCTATACCTTTTGATATCATTTTTTTTATATTTGATATTCTTGAATCAGCAATCATTTTTATTCCTGCTTCTTTTAAAACTTTTGCTATTTCAGGGTTTCCACTCAAAACTTTTGTAACAGCCGCAATTTCTACGTTATTTTCTTTTGTAAGCTTCAATAAATTCTCGGCGTTAGATTTTATTTTCGACTTATAAATACATAATCTTGGATACATTTTCTTTTACACCTCTTTAAAAAGTTTTTTGTAATTGACTAATTACATCTTCAATATACTCTGTTACTATGACATCATAATAGCCTTTCAATATTGTTATATAATTTGTATCATTTAATCCTTTTATAAAAATTTTCATATTTTCCTCTTTAACTCTTGAAGCAAAATTTTTATAGTTTTCTAATCCGTAAAATAGTATTCCTTCCATGGGAATATTTGCTGAATAAAGTCCTATTTCAGAATTTAATAAAAAAATATTTTCAACATCTTCTTTTTTATTCAAATAATATCCAAGAAAAAGATCTTTTTCTTTTTCCCGGAACTTTTTTAATATATCCTTGTTTTCAGAAGAAATTAAAATTCTTTCAATTGCTGAAAAACTTTTTATTATTCTTAAAGTGTTTTCTATTGCTTCAAATTCATTTACTTTAACATTTATTAAAGTATCTTCCGGCAATTCGTTTATCACCATTTCGAGAGTTGGAATGTGTTGTTTCATGGGTAATTTAATTTTTTTTATTGTCTTATAATCTAACTCTTTAATTTCAATTATTCTTCCCTCATTATCTTCAACAAATTTATCATGGTTTACTACTATACTTGATTCTTTTGATACCCAAACACATAAATTTACCCCATCTGCACCTACTTCCACTGCTTTTTTAAAAGAAAGTAAAGTGTTTTCAACATATAATTTCTTATACCCTCCATTACCTAAAACAATAATAGGATAATCTAAATTCATCCTTGGCATCCCCCCAATTTTAATGTATTGACATTTCCCTTAATAATTTAATAGATTCAAACAAATAATCATCTTGAAAATCCATACCTATAGTGTTATCTGTTTTATTAAGCCCGTGAAAATCACTTCCAGCAGTAATATAGAGTCCTTTATCTTTTGCAATTTTACTAAAATATCTGTTTTCTTCATAAGTGTTTTTAGAATAATATGCTTCAATTCCCCATAAACCATAGCTTTTTAATTCGTCTAAAAAAACAGAAAATTTTTCTCTATTAAGTTTTATATATTTCGGATGAGCTAAAACTGCAACTCCGCCAGCATTGTTAATTAGTTTTATCGCATCTTTTATCTCTATTCTTTCTTTTGGAATATACGCTTTTTTGTGATCTCCAAGATAAATATCGAAAGCTTCGTCTGAATCTTTTACATATCCTTTATTTATTAATATTCTGGCAAAATGAGGTCTTCCTATCACTTCTCCACCCGATACTTCTTCTAATTCTTTTTTGGTAATTTTTATTCCTAAAGATTCAAACTTTTCAATCATTATTTTATTTCTGTTTTTTCTAAAATTTTGAACTTTTTCCAATGCTGTATTTAAATCATTATTGTTTGTATCAATATTATATCCTAAAATATCTAACATGGAATCAAAATTGCAGCTTATTTCTACTCCTGTTATATAATCAATTTTGCTTTCAGATGCATATAACTTTGCTTCTTTTTGAGAATCTAAATTGTCATGATCGGTAACTGAAATAAATTCTATATTCTTTTCTTTTGCTGTAAGAACTATTTCTTCAGGAGTATAAGACCCATCTGAAAAAATGCTATGAATATGTAAGTCAACTTTCATTAATTTCTCCTCTTGTAAATGAATTTTTTATTTTTCCATTTTCCACTAAATAATTATACCACATTTAGTATCTTTTAAAAAATTTGATATAATACTTTATGTAAATATTTTTATGATAATAAGTCTGATTTTAAACGGAGGTAAAATAAATGAAATCGAAGTTAAGAAAAGAGTTTTTAAATTTACGGAAAGAAATGTCTTCAAGTTCACACCTTTTATATTCTAATGAAATCTGTAAAAAAGTAGTTAGTTTGATTGAAAAATATGATTTTAATAAAATAGCTCTTTATTCTCCTTTTAAAAACGAAGTTGATGTAACTTCTCTTATTAGATATTTTTTAAAAGATAAAAAAGTGTTATTGCCTTACATAAAAGATAAAAAAATGTATTTTTCTCGAATTAAAGATTTAGATGATTTAGAGTTAGGTTCATACAATATATTGAAACCAAAGAGTTTTAAACCTGAAAATGATTTTGAAATATGTATAGTTCCAGGAGTAGCTTTCAATGAAGATAAATATCGTTTGGGTTATGGTGGCGGTTTTTATGATAGATATTTTGAAGTTAAAAATAATACGTTACTTATCGGAGTATTTTTTGAGTTGCAAAAAACATCTATCAAATTTGAAACGTTCAATGATATCACACTTGATTATATCATTACGGAAAAAAATATTTATAATTAAAAAAAACCGCTAATGCGGTTTTTTTTATTATTCAAAATTTAAATTTATTATTTTTTGTTCATCTGCTTCTATATTTACAGTATTTGAATAAGTTCGATAATCTGTTTCATCAAAAAATGTGATGAAAAATGTATATTCTCCACTTAATAAATCACTAAATTCTTTAAAACCTTTATTTCCAGTACTTCCCCAAGAAACTAATTCCTCTTTTGAATTATATATTGCTATTATTCCTGCTGTATTTTTTTCAGCTAAATTTGTATTTAGCATTAAATTTCCATATTTATTAGGTTTAATTTCTCCTAACATTTTTACTAAATCTATTATTCCATATCCTAATTCTTCTGTATAACCTTTTCCCTTATCATTTGCTGTTTCTTCAAGTTGATTTTTTACTTGAATTGGTGTTAATTCTGGGTATACAGATAATAATAATGCTGCTGCTCCTGCTACATGTGGTGATGCCATTGATGTTCCATTCATCCATCCATAGCTTCCTTGTTCTGTTGGTAATGTTGAATAAATTGCAGCTCCTGGCGCTGCTACTGAAACCCATTGACCTATAGTTGAAAATTCTGCTTTTTCTTTTTCAGGAGTTATTGCGGCTACCGAGATTACTCCTGAAATAGTTTTTGGAAAACTTGGAATTCTTTTCTTATCATTACCAGATGAAGTTACAAATACTACTCCTTTGCTTATGAGTAAATCTATAGCATCTTGTTCAGCAAAATCAAAATTTCTCTGCCCTATGCTATAATTCACTACTACTCTTTTTTCAGGATTTCTTTCTACAAAATCTGCTACATACATAAAAGCATCAATTTTATTTACTATTTTTCCGTATGAGTTCGCTATTTTTACAGGCATTATTTGGCAATTCCAAGCAACTCCTGCTATAATTCCATCTCTTCCATATGCTCCTGCTGTTCCTGCCACGTGTGTTCCATGACCAATAAAATCTTTGTCTTCATCATTTTGCCCACTTGCATCAAATCCAGGTATCATTGCATTACTATCAAATTCCGGATGATGAATATCTATCCCAGAATCTATTATTGCTATCACTACATTTTCAGAGCCTGTTGTTATTTCCCATGCTTCTTCCGCTTTTATTGTTTTTAATCCCCATAATTTGTATGTATCAATTTCTTCTCCTATATTTGAATTAAAAGCATATTGTATATTCGAATTAATTTCAGGTAATTCATAAATGAATTGCGGCTGAGCTACTACTACTGTTTTTTCTTTTAATAATTTTTTTATAAAAGTTTCTGTCTTTTCTTCTTCAGGAACTTTTACTATACACCAATTTATTCCTTCCCAATTTTTTATAATTTCGGAATTATATTCTTTTAGTTTTTCTTCAAATTTTATATAATTAAAATATTTCACCATAACAACGTCTTCCAAATAATTTGAATTTTCATAATCAAATATAACAGAATTTACGAGATTAATTTTTTCTTCATTTTTTGTAGTAAATAAAAAACCTCCATTTATTGAACCTTTAGAATAATCTACTCCCATATACACATTTGATAAAGATAAAGCATTTGATATGCCTTCTTCTCCATAATCTTCATAAATATATTCTTCTTCGGCTTCTACTATATCCCAAACATATATATAACCTGGTAATAAAGAGTTTTGAGGACTTTTCATTGTAAAATTTTCTTCATTCAAATAATAAGTGTAAATGTTTTCTTTTATATTTTCTCCTGCTACTTCAAATAATTCATCATCATAAATTTTATTTGAATTTAAATCCCATATTTGTATACTGAATTTCGTATTCGTTTTAATATAATTTTCTTCAACAGAATATAGATTTTCATCTATTCTATTTAATTCCCAAGTAAACTCTGAATTAATTTCTATATTTTTTGAATTATTATTTGGTGTTTTTAGTTTTATCTCTATTGGCGGTGCTGGTATGACTTTTCTAATAACTGCTTCTTCGTAATTATTCCCCTTACTGTTATATGGAATTATTTTGTAATATGTTTTTTTGCCTACTGCCAATTTCCCGCTATAATCTTCATAAATTCTTTTTTCTCCGTTAACGATTCCCATGAAATCATATTTTTCTCCATCAAAACTTCTATAAACAAGATATCCATTAGTATTTTCCGATTCATCCCAGTATAAATAATTTCTTATAAAATAATTTTTTTCTTCAACGCTTTTTAAATAAGGGTTAGAATAAGCTGTTAATGAAGTTACATTTACAGCAGGAATTTTTCCCGGCAGATTTTCGTCTGTTTGTTCGTTATGAATATTTAATGGTACAATTACAGTTGACATATCACCATTTTTATTATATGCCATTATTCTTATATATGTCTTTCCATTAGGAAATAAAGTTGTGTTTATAATATAATTATTTACTTGAGATTCTTTTTCATGATTTAATTTAAATTCATGTGCTTGTGTTCCTACAAAAACAAACCATGCTTCAACATCATTTTTTCCAGCGTTAATTTCAAAATCAAATTCAATGTCACCATTATATGTTTTTTCATAATCTAAATTAAAAATATTAATCAAAGGCGGAGATGTCCAATCTTTATTAAAAATAGGCCTTAAAGGTATGTTATAATGGTATTCTTTACTATAATTTTGTATTCTCGCAGTTGAAAATCCTTTTTTTGTTATAAGCAAATCGTTTTCAACTATTTTGTATATTAAACTATTTAATTTAGGTCCTCCTTGTGCATTAGTAACTGTTATATTGTCTTCTTCTACATTTATACTTCTAATTTCACCTGCAACATCTTCTCTTTTTTCTGCTTTTGCTATTATTTGCCAATAATATGTTTGGGAAAAATCAAAATTAGATTGGTCGATTAAAAATTGTTTTTCTGTGATATCTTTTGCAATTCGTTCAAGATTATTTTTATCTTTTCCAAATAACACATCATGTTTTATTTCTCCGTGAAATTTTTCAATTGATGTTTCCCAGCTTATTTCTAAATCTGTTGGGACTAACAGTATAATTTCATCTGTTGGATAGTTGTAAGTTAAATATAATGGTTTTTGAAATAATAAACAAGATGATAATAAAAATAAACTAATTAATACAAATAACATAAAAATTTTCTTCATGATTTTTCCCCTCAAAATAATATTTTTTATTATGCTCTGCTCAATATATTTTATCATGTTATATTTAAACTTGTTATTCAATAATTAAAAACCCCCGCTAATGCGGGGGAATTTATTTATTAATCAACAAGTTCTAAATCAAATTCTAAAATAACTTCTAAGTGTTGCTCGGCTGTTATCTCAACTGTTCTTGTTATTGAATAATACTCATCATCATCAAATAAATAAGATACATTAAATGTATAAGTACCAGCTTTTAGTGCATGGAACATATGATTTCCTTTTTCTCCTGTTGCTCCAAATGCTACTAAACTTTCTTCAGAATCAAAAATTGTTATAAATCCATATATATCTCCTTCATGAAGGTTGGTTTTTACATTTAAAGATCCGTATTGATTAGGTTTTATTTCTTTTAACATTTCTACTAAATCTATTATACCATATCCAAATTCTTCAGTAAAACCTCTACCATAATCATTTGAAGTTTGTTCAAGTTGGTTTTTAACTTCTACTGGTGTTAAATCTGGATATTCTGCTAACAATAACGCTACTGCTCCTGCTACGTGTGGTGATGCCATTGATGTTCCTTGTAACCATTCATAATTTCCTTGATCTGTTGGGTATGTCGAGTAAATCGATACTCCTGGTGCTGATACTGTTGTCCATGGTCCTGTTGTAGAAAAATCTGCTATTCCATTTGTTGGAGTTGATGCTCCCACAACAATTATTCCATTATTAGCAGTAGGATAACTCGGAACTCTTTTATCATCATTACCTGCAGAAGTTACAAAAATAACTCCATTTTCCATTAACTTGTCTATAGCTTCTTTAACCGCTAAATCAGGAAATCTTCCTCCGATACTATAATTAATTACTATTCTTTTATCTGGGTTTTCTTCAGCATATTTTGCAACTTCATTGAAAGCATTTACAGAATAACTGTTCTGAATAACTCCTTCTGAATCTTGAACTCTTATTGGCCATATAGGACTATCCCAAGCAACTCCTGCTATATTTCCATCTCTTCCCCATGCTCCAGCTGTTCCTGCTACATGTGTTCCATGACCATCGAAATCATTATTTTCATAACCTTCTCCTGTTGCATCAAATCCAGGTATTTTTATGTTGTTAGCAAATTCCGGATGATTAATATCTACTCCTGTATCTACTATTACAAGAACTACATTTTCTGAACCTGTTGTTGTTTCCCAAGCTTCTTCTGCTCTTATATTTTTTAATCCCCATAATCTGTACATATTAACTTCATCACCTAATTCTTCAACGCTATTCAAACTATTTGATTTTGTAAATACATCTTCACTTTTCATAACTCGTGGCTCTGGATTGTCTAATAAAAAGTCTGGTTGTGCAAAAACTACTGATTTTTCTTTTAAAAGCTTTCCAATAAAACTTTCTACAGTTTCATTCGCAGGTACTTTAACCATACTCCAGTCTAGTTTTTCCCAAGATACTAAAATTTCTGAATTTAATTCTCTAATAGTTCTTCCCAATTCATAATTATCATATGATTTAACTAATACTCTATTATTTGAATATTCATAACCAGAATAGTTAAATAAATTTGATGCAGGATTTAAAATAGATTCGTTTTCTGATAATTTAGTAGTAAAAATAAATTCACCGTTTTTAGATCCTGTTCCATCACCCGCTTTCCATATTTGAGTACAAGCAACTGCTCTTGAAAAACCTGCATCCCCAAAATTTTCAAAAATATATATTTCAGCCGCATCAATTATATCCCATGAATAGACAAAACCAGGTTCTAAGGCTTTTGTTTTAGCATAAACTGTAAAATTATCTTCTTTTAAACTATATTCATATATATTTCCCGTTATATTTTCTTCATCAATTTCCAATTCTTCAACAAAATAATGTTCGAAGTAACTTTGATCATATATATGGAATGTAAAATCAGTATATAAAATTTCATAATCTTCTTCGTCAATTTCTTTAAAAATATTTTCTTTTATTCTATTAACTTCCCATCTAAATGTAGTATTTATAGGAACATCTTTAGTATCATTTGCAGGGCTTAATAAATTAACTTCTAAAGAAGGTACAGGAAATACTGACCTTACTACTGCTCCATCTTCATTTATTCCTTCACTATTATATGGTATTATTTTATAATAAGTCTTTTTACCAATTTCTAATTCCCCACTAAAATCAGAATAACTAACCGCTCCTGATTTAGCTAAAACTCTATAATTATTTTCATTTTCAAAACTTCTTTTCACTATATAACCAGTTGCATCTGGTGCCGCTGTCCAACTTAAAAGATTAAATATAACGTTATTGTTTAAATTAAATTTTTCTGCTTCTATTTTCAATCCATGTTCTTCAAAGAAATAGTCGTTAATTTCATTTGATCTTAAATTTGGATTAGATCCTACTGAATAAGAAACAAGTTCTGCACGAGGAATCTTTCCAGGCAGAGTTTCGTGTGTTTTAGAATTATCAACAATTAATGGAATAACTTTGATTGCTAAATCTCCATTGTTATTATAAGCTAATATTCTGATATAAGAATTCCCGTTAGGTAAAACAGTGGTATTTACCGGATATGTTACGGAAGTATCATATCCTTGTGGAAAAGCATAATCATGTGTTTCGCTTCCAATAAAAACAAACCAACCATTACAATCATTTTTACCTGTTTCAATATCAAATTGAAAAGTAATACTTCCACTTTGTTCTTTAGTAAAGTCTGCTCCTGAAACAGTAATTATGGGCGTATCTGTCCAATCAGGATTAACTAAATGTCTTAAAGGTACTTGATAATGAAATGTTTTATCATAATTATGAATTCTTGCTGTTGAATAACTTACTATTCCATCTTCATTTAATGCTGTAACTATTAAATCATCTTCATCCATTTCATAAATTGCATTTTTTAATATATTACCGCCTTGACTAGCCATTACAACTACGTTTCCTTCATCAACTTTTATACTTCTTATTTCTCCCATTTCAGGATCTCTTTTTTCAGCTTTTGCAATTATCTGCCAATAATACGTTTGATCAAAAGTAAAATTAGAAGGTTTTATTACATATTCTTTCTCTGGAATATCTTCTGCGATTTTTTCAAGATTTTCTTTATCTGTTCCAAATAACACGTCATGTTTTATTACACCTTCAAATTTTTCAATAGAAGATTCCCAACTTAATGTAACATGATTAGGCCCTGCTAATTCCAATTCATCCTCTGGCCCTGTGTAATTCAACACTAAAGGTTTTTGAAACAATACACACGATGTTAATAACAATGCTAATACCAAAATACTACCAAACAAGAAAAGCTTTTTCATGCACTACCCCCTGTTAATTTAATTTATAGATCTGAAACTATTTATTAATAATTAATTTAAAAATAGTTAAATGTATTTAATTTTTTTTGTTAAATTAATATATATTATACTATTGTTTAATACAAATTTCAAGTATTTTATAAAAAAAAAGTACTTCTACAAAGTGCTTTAAAATATATCTAAAATTATTTTCATATTAAAAACCCCCGCTAATGCGGGGGTTAAATTTAATTAATCTTATTTTGGAGTTATAACACTTATTTCAAGTTTACAATTTAAAGGATAACCTGCTGTATAAGATTCGATAAATACAACATAATCTGCCGGTTCTAATTCTGTTATTATAAGAGAGAAATAATCAGTTGCCGATTTATCTACATTATGAGCAACTTGTACAGGATTTCCGTCAACTATTTTGAATATTGTTAATTTTGTATCTCCGTTAGGATCTGTATATTCAAGTGTTTCAAATTTGTATATTCCATTAGTTACAATTGTTATAGGAATAGCTGTATTATCTACTTCTTCATCTATATTTTGTTCAAATACTAATGTCTCTTCTATTTCTTGAACATGAAAATCTACTTTTACTGTTTGTGTATCTTCTGCAACTATTGTTACAGTATCTGTATGTGTATAATAGCCAAATACTGGGTGATGATATGTTAATGTTATTGTATGTTCTCCTGCTAATAAATCATGGAACATTCTGTATCCTTGAGTTCCTGTGCTTCCCCATCCTACTAATTTATCTTCTGCATTATGGACCATTACTATTCCTGCTATGCTTTCTTCATGTAAATTAGTTTCAAATCTTAATGCTCCATATTTATTAGGTTTTATTTCTCCTAACATTTCTACTAAGTCTATTACTCCGTAACCTAGTTCTTCTGTGTATCCTCTTCCGCCGTCATTTGCTGTTTCTTCTAATTGGTTTCTTACTTCCATTGGTGTTAATTCAGGGTATTTCGACAACAATAATGCTGCTGCTCCTGCTACGTGTGGTGATGCCATTGATGTTCCTTGTTTCCATCCGTAACTTCCTTGATCTGTTGGTAATGTCGAGTAAATTGATACTCCTGGTGCCGCTACTGATGTCCATGGTCCTATTGTCGAGAAGTTTGCTTTTCTTCCATCTTCTATCGATAATGGTGTTGATGCTGCTACTGCTATTACTCCACTGTATGCTGTTGGGAATGATGGATATCTCTTTTTATCATTTCCTGCTGAGGTTACAAATACTACTCCTTTACTTACAGCATAATCTATTGCATCTTGTAAAGGTACGCTGTATCCTCTTCCACCTATACTCATGTTTATTACTACTCTCACTTCATGTGCTTCTGCGTAATCTCCTGCAAAAATTGTTCCGTCTACTAAGTAACTGTTTGCTATGCTTCCAGTATCACTATTCATTACTTTTATTGGTAATATTGGACTATCCCATGCTACTCCTGCTATTTTTCCATCTCTTCCGTATGCTCCTGCTGTTCCTGCTACGTGTGTTCCATGTCCGTTGAAATCTTTATCTTCATCTTCATCTCCACTAGCATCATATCCAGGTATCATTGTGTTGCTAGCAAATTCAGGGTTGTTAATATCTACTCCTGAGTCTATTATTGCAAGAACTACGTCTTCAGATCCTGTTGTTATTTCCCATGCTTCTTCTGCTCTTATGCTTTTTAATCCCCATAATTTGTACATATCTACTTCATCGCCTACTTCATGTCCTAATTCTTCTACAAGATATGGGTCAACATATTCAATTACTGGTGCTTCTTCTATAAGGTTTGGTTGTGCCATCGCAACTGTTTTTTCTGTAATTATTTTTGCTATGAATGTTTCTACTGTTTCATTTTCTGGCACTTCCACTAATGCCCAATTTATTTGAGTCCATGTGTCTAATATTTTTGAATTATAATTTCTAACTGTTCTTCCAAATGTTTCTATATCAAAATATTTAACCATTACAACATCATCTGCATATTCTAAACCTTCGAAATCATATAAAGCAAATTCCGGAAGTAAAGGTGCTACTTCTGAACTTCCTGCTGTTGTATATACGAATTCTCCGTTTACTGATCCTTCTCTATATGACCAACCCGCTGTTGCTGATGTTCCTGATATTGATACTGCAGTTGATGTTCCTGCTTCTCCATGGTCTTCAAATAAGTATGTTATTTCTGCATCTCTTACATCCCATGAATATATCATTCCTGGTTTTAAAACTGGTGCTCTTAATGTATATTCAAAAATTCCTTCTGCATAAGGTACATTTCTTGCTGCTGAATTAAAATAAATATTTGTAGTTGTTAAATCCCAAATCCAGAATATGAATCTTGTATCAATGATTTCATAATCTCCTTCTTCTACTTCTCCTTTAATTTCTACAAAATCTGCAAATTTTTCTCCGTCTTTATAATTTATTTCCCATGTATATTTTGTGTCTAGTGCTACATTTTTTGCATTATTATCTGGTGTTAATAATACAACTTCTGGCCCTGGTACTGATATAACTTTTCTTACAACTGCTGCTTCTGTGTTTTCACCGTAACTGTTGTAAGGTACTATTTTATAATATGTAACTTTTCCTACTTCTAATTCAGGACTATAATCATCGTATCTTTTCAAAGAATCTACAAGTCCTATTAGCCTATAATTTTCTTCATCATTAAAGCTTCTGTAAACTCTATACCCTGATGCATTAGGTGCGTCTGTCCATGTGATTCTGTTATATAATGTAATATCTGCTGGTAAATCTTCTGATCTTATTGTGTCTCCTTCTGGAGTTATTATATCGCCATACATGAAAGCATTTTCACTCAATGTATATGCAATTGCATTTACACTTGGAATTTCTCCTGGTAATTCTGTATGTGTTGCTTCATTGCTTATAACTATCGGTATTATTGTTAAAACACAATTTTCACTTGTAGAATATGCTAATACTCTTATATATGTTTCTCCTGCTGGGAAAGATGTAGTATCTATAGATATTTCACCTTTTGGTGTGTCTACTCCAAAACCCCAATATGGGTATCTTTGTTCCCCGCCAAGGTATACGTAATAAACGAATGCATCATCATTTCCTACATCTACTTCAATATCAAAATCTAAAGTTCTTAAATATGTTTCTCCTGCTGTTAATCCAGTAAAAATTAATTTTGGTGGATTGTCCCAATCTGGATTAGCGTTAGTTTTTCTTAACGGTACTTCATAAGAATATTCTTTGTTATAACTCTGAATTCTTGCGAATGTGTATCCTTCTTTTGTTACTATTAAATCTTCATCTTCCATCACATAAGAATAATCTGTTAAAGATGGTCCCCCTCTTCCTTCTGTTACGCTTAAAGGAGCAACTTCATCAACTGTTATACTTCTTACTTCTCCAATTTCAGGATCTCTTTTTTCAGCTTTTGCTATTACTTGCCAATAAAATGTTTGGCCAAATTCAAAATTACCTTGTTCAATTACATACTCTTTTGCTGTAATATCTTCAGCAATTTTTTCAAGATTTTCTTCATCTGTTCCAAATAATACGTCGTGTTTTATTTCACCTTCAAATTTTTCAATTGATGATTCCCACTCTAATTTTACATTTTGTGGAAAATTCAATGCTAATTCATCCGCTGGTCCTGTGTAATTTAATACTAAAGGTTTTTGAAATAATACACACGATGTTAATAACAACGCTAATACCAAAATACTACCGAATACAAAAATCTTTTTCATGCACTTACCCCCTGTTATATAATTTATGGTTCTGAAACCATTTATTAACTTCTAACTCCTAATAATAACAAAAAAACTTCTATTATATTTATCTATTCAACATAATAGTATATCATAAATTAATATAAAATTCAAGTTTTTTTATAATTTCTTTATAAAAAAAACCTCCGCACCTGCGGAGGTTTTTAATTTATTGTCTTTCTAATTTTCTCATTTCAAATTTACAATTTAAAGGATCTTCAAACCATTCTTCAATACGAATTTTATATTCTCCAGGTATCAATTTTATTGCTATTAAAGAGCAATAATCTCCAGATGCTTTATCATCGTTTTCAGCTATTAAATTTTCTTCAGAATCAAACAAAAACATTATTGTGTCTACATCGGGATCATCTAATTCAAATGTTTCAAAATAATATAATCCTTCTTCTGTAATGGTGATTGGAATTTCTTTGAAATATTCTGTTTCGTCTATATTTTGGGTAATCAATAATGTTTCTTCATATTCTGGTATTAAAAATTCTACAACTTTTTCTGTTTCTTCTTCAGCTGTTATTACTGCTGTATCTGTATATGTAATATATATCAAATCAGGAAGTTTGTATGTTATATCAAATGTATATGTTCCTGCTTTTAGTGCATGAAAAATATGATTTCCTTCTTCTCCTGTTGTTCCATAAGCTACTAATGTTTCTTCAGAATCCCAAACCACTATTATTCCTGATAATTCTTCATCTGAAAGATTTGTTTTTACATTTAATGAACCGTATTGATTTGGTTTTATTTCTCCTAACATTTCTACTAAATCTATTATACCGTATCCAAATTCTTCGGTATATCCTCTTCCGTGATTGTTCGCTGTTTGTTCAAGTTGATTTCTTACTTGCATTGGTGTTAAAGTTGGATTTTCAGACAACAATAATGCGGCTGCTCCTGCTACGTGTGGTGATGCCATTGATGTTCCTTGCAACCATTCATAACCTTCATTAGGATATGTTGAATAGATCGATACTCCTGGTGCTCCAACAGATGTCCATGGACCTATTGTTGAAAAATCTGCTTTTCCATTTGTAGGGTTCGTTGCTGCTACGGCAATTACTCCATTATATGAAGTTGGATAACTTGGAATTCTCTTATAATCATTTCCAGCAGAAGTTACAAATACAACTCCTTCACCCATCGCATAATCTATAGCATCTTTAAATGCAAAGTTATATCCTCTTCCTCCTATACTCATGTTTATTACTACTCTTTTATCAGGATTATCTTTCGCATAATTTCCTGTTTCTCTTGTTGCATTTATTAAATAGGTTGTCCAAATTGCTCCTGAATCATTCATAACTCTCATTGGCCATATTGGACTATCCCATGCTACTCCTGCTATTTTTCCATCTCTTCCGTATGCTCCTGCTGTTCCTGCCACATGTGTTCCATGACCATCAAGATCTACCGTTGCATCGCTTTCACCTGTTCCATCAAATGGGGTCATTATTGTATTGTTTTCAAATTCCGGATGATTTATATCTACTCCTGTATCTATTATTGCAAGGATTACATTTTCAGAACCGGTTGTTATTTCCCATGCTTCTTCTGCTTTTATGTTTTCTAATCCCCATAATTTATACATATCTACTGTTTCGCCCACTTCATGATCTGATTCTTCTATTTGTATCATTTTATCTAATGAAGTTACTGGTAATTCCATTTTGAAGTCTGGTTGAGCAAAAACTATATTATTTTCTTTTATTAATTTTGCTATAAAGCTTTCTACTGTTTCTCCTGCAGGCACTTTTACTTTGCTCCAGCCTATTTCATTCCATGTTGTTAATATTTCAGAGTTATAATTCCTCAATGTTCTTCCTAGCTCATATGTATTAAACGATTTAACTAAAATATGTTCTTGTTGAAATTCTTGATTACTATATTTGAAGAAGGCTAAATCTGGCAAAACTGATTCTTCTGTATATTCTTCACCAGGTGATGTCGTAAATATATTTTCTCCGTTTGCCGATCCATCACCCCAAGTGTGTGACCAAGAATATGAGTAACCGTCAGCCACCCATTCATATATAACAAATAATTCTGCATCATATATATCCCATGAATAAATATTACCTGAATTTAGTATTCCTTCAGGGAGTTGAAATTCTAAAGTATCTCCAAGATCAAATTCAAGCTCTTCATCATAAATTTTCCAATTATTCAAGTCAAATACATGCAAATAAGAAATAAATTCAACGTCAATATCTTCATCATCAAGAATATCCCAATCCATTCTGTCGTTACCTTTAAAGTCTATACTCCAAGTAAATAGTGGTTCTGTATTTACTTTACTTTTGTTATCCGGAGATATCAAATTAACTTCCAATGATGGTAATGGCACTAACCATCTAACTACTGCTGGATCATCATTGTCTCCAAAACTATTATAAGGTATTACTTTGTAATATACTTCTTTACCTACGTCCAACTCACTGCTAAAATCATTGAATGTCGTTTGTCCTGCTATTGTAATTCCAATCTGCCTCCAATTGTCCCCATCAAAACTTCTTAAAACTCTATATCCAGTGGCATCAGTCGCAGCTGCCCATTGTACTACATTATAAACAGTCATATTTTCTGTGAAACTGTTTATATCAAATTCTGTTTTTCCAAAAGGTGTTTCCATTTCATAAATATCACCATTCAAATTAGGGTTTGCTGGATCACTGTAATAACTAAATACTTGACTTAAAGTTATTGACCAAGCATTTAATGCTGGCACTGCTCCTGGTAATTCTGTATGTGTTGCTTCATTATTAATAATTATTGGTATTATAGTTAAAACAAGATCGTCATTGTTTGTATAGGCTAAAATTCTTATATATGTTTCTTCATCAGGAAAGTTTTTTGTATTAATTGTTACTTCAGCTTCATTTGTTCCTCCTAAAGCTGTTCCTCCAATATATTGATTAGGCCCTCTTCCTTCACTTCCAAGATAAACATAATAAACAAATGCTTCATTTTTATCTGTTTCTACTTCCAAATCAAATACCAAATTTTCACTATATGTTTCTCCTGCTGTTAATCCCTCAATTATTAATTTTGGAACATATGTCCAATTAGGGTTAATTATTTCTCTTAGTGGAACTTCGTATTTAATTGTTCTATCAAAATTTTGAATTCTTGCTGTTGAAAATCCTTCTTTTCTTATGATTAAATCTTCTTCATCCATTTCATACAATATGTCATTTAATAGATAACCACCTTGATACTTTTTAACAACTATATCTGCATCTTTAACAGTTATACTTCTTATTTCACCAATTTCCGGATCTCTTTTTTCAGCTTTTGCAATTATCTGCCAATAATATGTTTGGTCAAATTCAAAATTAGAAACATCAATTACATATTCTTTCGCTGTAATATCTTCTGCAATTTTTTCAAGATTCTCTTGATCTGTTCCGAATAATACATCATGTTTTATTTCGCCTTGAAATTTTTCAATAGAAGATTCCCAAGTCAATTTGATGTTGTTAGGCCCTACTAGTTCTAATCCATCTGCCGGCCCTGTGTAATTTAATACCAAAGGTTTTTGAAACAAAACACACGATGTTAATAACAACGCTAATACCAAAATACTACCGAACACAAAAATCTTTTTCATTTTTTTACCCCCTTTTTTAAAATGATGTTGCAGATATAATTAATCAAAAATTTATATTATATTCATATTATATCATAAAATTTTAAAATAAAAATTATTTTATTTGTTTTTTTACTTAAAAAAATTATATTTTTATCCTTGATAAATTTAATAAAAGAAAAACACACTTTTATCTAAATGTGTGTTTTTCTTTTATTAAATTATATTTTTTGATCATCTATAAGAATTAACCTTCAATAAATTTTATGTATACCTTTCTGTTTTTTGGTCCATCAAATTCACAAAAGTATATTCCTTGCCATGTTCCTAATATTAATTCTTTATTTTCAACAATTAATGAAAGCGATTGATTGAAAAGAGTCGATTTGATGTGTCCGTCAGAATTACCTTCTATGTGAGAAAAATTGTAGTCTTTAGGAATTAAATCATTAAAGAAATTAATCATATCTTTTTTTACGTCAGGATCTGCATTTTCATTTATAGTAATTCCAGCAGTAGTATGCGGAATAAATAATGTTATTATTCCGCTATTAAAATTATTTTCTTTTATTAATTTTTGAATAATTTCTGTAATTTCTATAAAATCATTTTTCTTATTCGAGCTAACTGAAAGTTTTATCAACACTTATATCACACCTATTTATATATAATACTTGCGACTATAGTTACTGAATTACCTTCTTTTGATATATGTACTTTTACATTTTTTTTGTCGACGGATAAATTTCTGTAAGCATAGTCTTTTATATAAGTGACTATAGAATTTATTTCTTCATCAGAACTATTTTCAAGTTTTATAGTTTGTCCTCTTTCAATTACAGCTGCTCCTGAAGTACCTCTAACAAAAGAGTTCATTCTTTCTTTTGCTATTTCACCTGTTTTCTTCTTTTTTCTGGAGAATGGCCACATTTGTTACTCCTCCTTCTTAAATAACTTTTTTATCATTGCGAAAAAACCTTCGGGACTTTGATTTAATTTTTTCAAGTCTTCTTCTATCGGTATAAAATTATTGTTCATTCTTTCTGTAATATTGTCAAAAACAATTGATAATCTTTTTTCAGAATCCAAAACTATAGGTTTACCTTCATTTGTAGATAATAATATTTCCTCACTATCCGTTATTACTCCTATTAATTCAATTGCAAGGGCATTTTGAATATCTTCAGGAGATACCATTTCATTTTTCTTAACCATTTTTGGTTTTAATCTGTTAACTATAAGCGATATATTTTTATCTGTAAATCCACTGTTTTCAAGTAATCCTGTTACTCTATCTGCATCACTTATAGCTGTTAAATCTGGTGTAGTAACAATTATCGCATGCTGTGCAGCTGCAATAGCATTTTTAAATCCCCTTTCAATTCCTGCAGGAGAATCTATTAAAATAAAATGAAAATGTTTAGATAATTTATCTATAATATCTTTCATGTCTTCTGGAGATACCATATCTTTGTTAGCTATTTGAGATGAAGCGAGTAAAGAAAGATTTTTTAAGAGTTTGTGCTTCACTAATACTTCTGTAACACTCCTATTCCCTTTTATAACATCAAGAATTGTATAAACTATTCTGTTTTCAAGCCCAAGAACAAGATCAAGATTTTTTAATCCTATATCACCATCAATTAGACATACATTAAATCCTTTAGCCGCTAAAGATGCTCCAAGATTGGCAGTTATTGTTGTCTTTCCTACGCCCCCTTTTCCGGAGGTTATAACAAAAACCTTCGCATATTTCATTAGTTTATTCCCCCTTCTGATACAAAAAAATTAATATTTGAAAAGCTGAAAGTTGATTAGGAAAAACTTATTTCCCTAAAATATGAATAGACAAATACATTCTCGTCAATTAAATGTTTGCAGTTTTTCCGTTTCTTCTTTTTACTTTTTAACATATTATACTATATATTTTTGAAAAATAAAAATATATAGTATAATATATAAAAAAAGTCGGGATAAAATCCCGACTTTAATTTTTTTTATTCTTCTTCACAGTTTATTGCTTGAACTGGGCAAGAATCTGCTCCGTCTTGTGCACATGGAATTTCAGTTTCTGGAGCTAATGCAACTGCTTTTCCTTCGTCATCCATTTTATAAACATCTGGACATAAGTTTTCACATACTCCACAGCCAATACATGCGTCTCTATCAATAATTACTTTAAATACACTCACTTTTTCTGCACCTCCAAGTATAAAATAAAAAATCCTTTATTATTATACCATTAATTTTAAAAAATTCAAACTAGACTTTTTTAATCTCATTTACTACTCTTTCTACTATATTAAACCCTACTCTTTCCTGTGCTTCTTCAGTAGATGCACCTATATGAGGAGTTGCTACAAGTCTTTCATGAGATAATAATTTATCATAAAATTCGCCCGTTGGAGGTTCTGTTTCAAATACATCAAGTCCTACTCCGTAAATTTTTCCATTTTCAAGATATTTTAATAATGCTTCTTCATTAATTACTCCACCTCTTGCTGCATTTATGATAACTACATTATCTTTCATCATTTCAAATTGTTCGTCTGAAATCATATGATGTGTATGTTTGTTAGATGGAACGTGTAAAGTTATTATATCAGATGTTTTATATAATTCTTCAAGAGTAACTTGTTTTGCATTATGTTTTTTCAACTCTTCTTCAGGAATATCTGCAACATCAAATGCAACAATATTTACATTAAATCCTCTTACTAAATCAGCTATATATTTGCCTATATATCCAAATCCGATTATACCAAGAGTTTTATTAGAAAGTTCTAATCCTGTAAGTTTTTTCTTTTCCCATTTACCATTTTTTATTCCCATCGTACCTCTTGAAATTCCTCTATAAATATCTAAAATCATCCCTACAACTAATTCTGCTACTGAAAGAGAGTTTTGACCTGGAGTGTTAACAACTACTAAATTTTTTTCTTTTGCTGCTTCCATGTCAATATTGTCAAGACCCATTCCAGCTCTTCCGATTATTTTTAAATTTTTTCCTGCTTCAATTATTTCTCTTGTAACTTTAGTTGCACTTCTAACTACTAATACGTCTACATCAGCAACTTTTTCTTTTAAAACGTCTTTATCAAAATGTTCAGAAGTTACTTTATGATCTTTTAATTGTTCTTGTAATTGTTCGTAAGCACTTTTATCTAAAGGGTCATTTACATGAATCCACATATATTATACACCTTCCTTGTTAAATACTTCTTCTGCTGCTTTAACTCCTACACCCATTTCGATATCGTATCCAAATTTCTTTAATCCCATTTCAAGAGCACTTATACCAACGATAACATCAAATTTCGACATATATCCAAGATGTGCAATTCTTATAATTTTTCCTTTTAAGTGATCTTGTCCTCCTGCAAATGTAACTCCCCATTGATCTCTTAAGAAAGAAATTATTTTTTTACCATCCACATTTTCAGGAACTTTTATAGAAGTTAATACATTTCCTGGTTTTTCTGCAAAAATTTCTAATCCCATTGCTTTTACAGCTTCTCTTGTAGCATCTCCTAAAATTCTGTGTCTTTCCCATAAACCTTCAATTGTTTCTGCTTGAAGCATTTCAACTGCTTTTGTCAATTGATAAACAAGGTTTATAGCTGGTGTGAAAGGAGAATCTGGATGACCCTTTGCATATTTTCTTATATCAAAATAATATCTTGGATTTTTGCATTCTTTTGCTAAAGCCATAGCTTTTTCACTGAAAGAAAGTAAAGCTATACCAGGAGGCATCATAAAACCTTTTTGAACTCCTGTAACTATAACGTCTACTCCCCATTCGTCCATTTTAATAGGTTCTGCAAGTATTCCAGAAATACAATCTACTACTAAAACAGCGTTCGTATTTTTAACTATATCTGCTATTTCTTTTATAGGATGAACTGTTCCTGTAGAAGTTTCACTTAAAGTTGTGAAAACTGCTTTTGTATCAGGATTATTGTCTAAAAATTCTTTTATTTGTTCTGGTCTTACGTATGTTCCCCATTCAAGTTTGATTTCTGTAAGGTCTGTTCCATATACTCTACATAAATCTCCCCATCTTTCCCCAAATTTACCTGCATTAACTGAAAGTACTTTATCACCATTACCTGCAATGTTGGCAACTGCTGCTTCCATTGCTCCTGTTCCTGAAGAAGATAACATGAAAACAGGTTGTGTTGTTTGGAAAAGATATTGTGTACCTTCTGCAGCTTTTTTTTGAATCGCTAAATACTGCGGTGTTCTGTGGTGAATAGTATCTTTTGCACCTTCAAGCAAAATGTCTATTGGTACTGGTGTAGGTCCTGGAGCCATTAAATAGTTTTTTCTTAACATGATTATTTCCCTCCCATAAGAAATATTTTTCGTGAAAAAATTTTCATATACTTATATTCTACAATATAAAAGTAACAAAATAAAGTTTAAAATATAAAAAGAAAACATCTTAACAGCTAATAAAAGCTAAAAAGGTCAACTAAACTGCTATAATCTCAAATTTCAATAATTGAAAAAAATTATAAAAAAAAGTTCAGCAATTGCTGAACTTTATGGCACGCCCGGAGGGACTTGAACCCCCAACCTACGATTTTGGAGACCGTCGCTCTACCAATTGAGCTACAGGCGTATTTCTGGCTGGGAGAGGAGGACTCGAACCTCCACTGGCGGAGTCAGAGTCCGCTGTCCTGCCATTAGACGATCTCCCAGTAAACACAACGATAATTATAGCATAAAAAGATGTTGATGTCAACAAAATTATAATTAAATTTTTAAAACATTTGATTTTTATCAAATTCACCTGTTATAATATAATATGATGTTGTAAGTGGTGATATATTGGGATAGGTGGAAAGGCAAATTTTTCATAATTAAAAAATTTTTAATTACATTATAAATAAAAAAAATGTTAGGGGTGGGTTTTATGGCTGAGAAAAAGAAAAAATCAAATAAACAAAAAGAAATAATCAGTCAAATAGCAAGTTATAATCTTGAAGAAGTTTCTGAAAATGGGGATGAAGCTGTTGTAAAAATTAAAAATAATGATACTAAGATCTCAAATAAAGATGTTGAAAAAATTATTAAAAAGTTAAAAACAATCGCTAAGAAAAATAATAATGTTCTTACTTATTCTGATATAGATGAAGCTATTCCTACAAACACATCTGAAGAAATTGATAGTAATTTTATTGAACAAATATATCTTTCTCTTGAAATAGAAAAAATTGATATTGTAGAAGAAGATGAAGATAAAGATTTTGAAATTGAAGAAGATCATTCTGAAGAAGATAAAGAAGAAGTTTTGAAATTATTTGAAGATGTTGAAATGAAGATGTATGATAATATTTCTCTTGGCGATCCTATAAAAATTTATTTAAAAGAGATCAGTAAAGTAAGTCTCTTAACTCCTACCAAAGAAAGACAGCTTGCAAAAAGAGCCCAAAAAAACGATCAAAAAGCAAGAGATGAACTTATAAAAGCAAATTTAAGACTTGTTATAAGTATTGCTAAAAGATATACTGCAAGGGGCCTTAGTTTTCTAGATCTAATTCAAGAAGGTAATATAGGTCTTATTAAAGCCGTTAAAAAATTTGATTGGAAAAAAGGATTTAAATTTTCTACTTACGCAACTTGGTGGATAAGACAAGCTATTACAAGAGCTATAGCTGATCAGGCAAGAACAATTAGAATTCCGGTTCATATGGTTGAAACTGTTAATAGATTAAATAAAATAATTAGAGAATATTTACAGGAATATGGTGAATACCCTGATCCTGAAGAAATCGCAAAAATAATGGACAAAACAGTCGAAAAAGTTAACGAAATTTTGATAAGTGCTAAAGATATTATTTCTTTAAATTCTCCAATTTCAAGTGGTAACGGTGATGATGATGAATCTGAAACTGGAGATTTTGTAGGATCAGATGATCTTACTCCAGAAGAAGTTGCACAACAAATGATTTTAAAAGAAAAACTAGAAGAGGTTTTAGATACTTTACATCCTAAAGAAGCTCTAGTATTGAAGATGCGTTATGGTTTTTTGGATGGTAAACAAAAAACTCTAGAAGAAGTTGGTCAGTTTTTTAATGTAACTAGAGAAAGAATTAGACAAATTGAGACAAAAGCGCTTAGAAAACTTAGGCATCCAAGTAGAAGTGCACAATTAAAAGATATAGTTGATGGACATTAAAAGCTTAAAAGTTGGAAAGCAGAAAGTTGGTTAGTTGGTTAGGAAAAGCGTTTAAAACGTTGAATGGAAAAATTCGGCTCTATGGAGAAAATAGTTGGCAAAAAATATTGAAAGATAGTAGGTTATTGAAAAAGGTATTGAGTGGATAAATAATCTAAAAACTTTTTTTGCACTCTGTGCTCTGTCATCTCAAACGACGATTTGCGGAGGAGAGATCTGCGAATTTTATTTTTTATTTAATTATTTTAATACATAAGAATAGAAAGTCGCAGATTTCTACTCAAAAGAAGAACCCTTTTTCGTTCGAAATGACAAATCTCATAAATTTCTTTTCCTAATAATAAGATTCGACTTTTCATAATTTTCCATATAAATTTACAGAGAATCAAAAATTCTTCTAAAAAAAATTTTATTATAATGCTTTGACAGTAAATATGGATGAAATAAAGTAGCGAACAATTGAGAATTTTCGTAAAAAAACAA
>CAYZNB010000013.1:0-31049 GCA_964478535.1 uncultured Thermotogaceae bacterium | reverse complement strand
TGCCTGTGCTGTAACGCCGTGCAAAGTGCAGCGTGGCTGTTACACTACATTAAAAGCAAAAAGATTCTCAATGAGAAAGCGTTATTCCTGTCCAACTTTTAGCTTTCCAACTTTCTGCTGATGCTGCTATTTGCATCCCGTAATAAGTCTCAAAAAAATATATAGAATCAAATTATTTGTTATTTCATGTTTAATTCAATACTTAATCTACAACATTCATAGATGATAGGCTAGATAGCTTTTTTCTCTATTCAATATTCTACATTTTACTTTTTTCCAAAAATATTTCAATCCCCTTTAAAGTTAAATCAGGATCATAACTTTCAAACAAATAACTATTATCAAGAATACTTTTTACCGCACCACCGGTACAGACTATTTTAAAATCAGTCTTTGTATCTTCTTTAATTTTTTCAACAAGTCTTTCAATACCATAAATCGTAGTCTTTATAATACCAATTTGCAGATTATCTACAGTATTAGTTCCCATATTATAATCAGGAATATTCATATCAATTTTAGGCAATTTTGCAGCACTTGAAAAAAGCGCATTCATTGATGTATTAAATCCCGGAATAATTGCACCACCAACAAAATTTCCGCCCTTAAGAACATCTACCGTTATTGCGGTGCCAAAATCTATACTTATAACATTATCCCCGTATTCTCTTTTTGCAGCTATAACATTAGCGTATCTATCAGCTCCAACTTGTTTTGGATTATCTGCAGAAGTTTTTATATTATCAACCTCAACCTCCGCACTCAAAAAATAAACCTTTTTTCCAAAATACTTCTCTACAAATTTCTTTATAACAAAATCTACATTAGGTACTACCGAAGCAACGCCAATTGAATCAATAGAATTAAAATCAATCTTAGCAAAAATTAAAAGATTATAAATTAAAGAAAATAACTCATCTTCAGTTTCAAAACTCTTAGTACCTATCCTCCAGGTATTAAAAACCCCATTTACTTTTACTGCTACAACAGCATTAGTATTACCTATATCAAATAATAAATTCATTTTTCACCTTCTTAAATAATTGAACTTGCAGCTTTTCTTAACCTATTCATAACCGCAATACCTATACCCTCATCTTTAATACCCTCAACAATAATATTATCAAACATATTTTCATATTTTCTTAATTTTTCATACAAATTAATTGCATACTCATAATAATTTTTCGAACTACCAAGAACATCATAAGAGGCATTATTTTTAAGATAAAATTTGTAATTTTTTTTATCACATAAAACAATAGTATTTTTATTTTCATAATAAACATTTAAAACTCTTTCCAAAATATCATCACTTAACTCTACAAGAATCAAAGGAATCTTTGTTGCATAATGTCTGTATTTCATACCAGGAGCTATTGCAACATCAGCCTCTTTTTTCCCATAAATAAAATCAGGAATTTTAATATCCCCAAAAACATCTTTAAGCATTTCGGGGGGGATTGGGCCAGGTCTTAATAGCACGGGAACTCTTTCAGTTAAATCAATTACAGTCGATTCAATTCCAAAAATCAAACTTCCGGCCGTTATTATATAATCAACCTTTCCATTCATATCCTCAATAACATGTTCAGGAAGAGTAGGGCTCGGTCTACCAGATAAATTAGCGCTTGGAGCAGCAATAGGCAATCCTGTTTGATTAATCAAATACTTTGCTATAGGGTGTGCTGGACACCTTATAGCAACAGTATCTCTATATGCAGTTACTATGTCTGGGATCATATTTTTCTTTTTTAAAACGAAAGTAATAGGGCCAGGAATAAATTTTTCTATCAACTCTAATTTCTCATATGAAATATAACTATATTTTTCAATATCACTAGTTTTTGAAACATGTAAAATCATAGGATTATCAGAAGGTCTACCTTTAGCAACATAAATCTTTTTTACCGCATTTTCCGAAAGTCCATTAGCCCCAAGACCGTATACAGTTTCAGTTGGAAAAACTACTGTTTTATCACGTTTTATTTCTTCACAAATTTCATCAAGAATAGAAAAATCTTTATCTAACTTACTCAAAGATACAATTTTAGTCATTTCATTCTCCTTTAAACAATAGAAAGTTTGAATCTATTACAAAGATCAAGATAATTATACCAAATTTGTATGAAATTACAAATAAAATTAAAAAGTAAAAATAAGAGCTAGCTTCAATATTTACTTTTATTTTACAGAATAATCTTTAGGATACTCTTGACGTGAAGCTTACTTCATATATTATAATGGAAATATAAAATATAAAAATTAAAAAATTATTTTTATTTAATATTTTTATTTAATATTTGACATTTTTTAAGTAATAATGATATAATTTTATTTAAAATGCAAAAAAAATATAAAAATATAAAAATTTTTTATATTTGATTCAAAAATTTTTATTTTATTTGATAAGGAGGTTTTTAAATGTATTTATTCCCAAAAGGTTTATATGTAGACGTAAGAATTGAAGATATTTTTGAAACAAACATAGCTATAACAAACGAAAATATTGATCAATTCAAAGAAAAAAGTTATAAAGCCGCTTTTATTAGGGTGTTTGATGGAAAAAAATGGTATTATTCTGCAGTTTCAAGCGCAGAAAAAATTCAAGAGGAAATAAACTCTCTTGCTGCTATGGCAACACCAGATGAAAATATTTTAGAAAACCCTATTGTAAAAAAATATGAAATTCATAAAGACAAAAAATTAAAATTTACAGAAGAAAGTGTAAGAGATATTGCAAAAGAAGAAAAATTAGCTCTTTTGAAAAAATATTATCCGATAATTAATAAAAAAGAGTACGTTAAAGTATGGCAAGCAAATTACGTTGATTTTAACGTAATAAAAACAATATGCTCAAGTTTAGGAACAGATCTGACATTTGACTATCAAAGATTAGGGTTTAGATTAGGATTTCAATTATCTGATGGAAAAAACACCTTTGAAGAAAGAGCAGATAAGGGAAGCAATTACTTTAAAGATATTGAAAATTGTGAAAATTTAATAGAAGAAAGATATAGAGAAGCTACTGATTACCTTTTAAATGCAGAAGATGTTGAGCCAGGAGTTTATACAGTTATATTATCACCAGAATCTGCAGGAGTATTTGCTCATGAAAGTTTTGGACATAAAAGTGAAGCTGATTTTATGATAGGCGACGAACAAATGAAAGCAGAATGGGCATTAGGTAAAAAAATAGGATCAGATATTTTATCTATAGTAGACACCGGAAAACTACTAGGCGCAGGAAACGTTGAATATGATGACGAAGGAACTAAAGCAAAAGAAAATTATTTAATAAAAAACGGAGTATTATCTGGAAGACTTCATAGCGTATTAACAGCAACATCTTTAGAAGAAAATCCAACAGGAAATGCAAGAGCAGTAAACTTTGAATATGAACCAATAGTAAGAATGACTACCACTTATATCAAAGAAGGTTCTGAAACAAAAGAAGAACTATTCTCAAAAGTTAAAAATGGATTCTATATAAAAACTATAAAACACGGTTCAGGAATGTCGACTTTCACTATCGCACCATCTTTAGCCTATAAAATAAAAGACGGTAAAATTGAAAAACCGGCAAAAATTTCTGTAATCACAGGAAATGTATTTAAAACTCTTGGAGATATAGACGGATTATCTAACGAATGCGAATTTTTAACCTTTACATTAGGCGGATGCGGTAAAATGGAGCAATTTCCTTTACCGGTAGGTTTTGGTGGCCCACTTGTAAGAGTTAACAACATAAACGTTCAATAAAAGGAGGATTTTTTTAATGATAAAAGAAAAATTTTCAATTAAAAGAAAAGAATTAGCTTTAAACATCGTTCAAAGCGAAATACAATCAGTAAGAAAAAAAGACATAACTAAAACGGCTATAAGAATATATAAAGATAATAAAATAGGGATAATGGGGAAAATTGGAGATTTTAATGAAGATGAACTAATAAAAAAAGCAGAAGAAAATTTGAACCTTGAAATAGATTATCCTTATGAAGTTACTGAAAACGTTAATAAAGAAGAAAATACTTCTTGTGATTTTGAAGATGACAAAATTTTCCATGATGAAATGGAATCATTACTATTGCAATTAAAAAAAGATAATCCTGATTTCAATTTCTCTAATCAAATAAAATTAATAGAAGAAGAAACAATCTTAGAAAACACAAAAAACACATATCTAAAAAGCAATTCAAGATATTATGAAATAATGCTTATAGTAAAAGAAAAAGGTTCTTCAAACATAATGGATATGGGATTTGGTTTTCAAGCACAAAAATACAACAGAGAAGAAATATTAAAAAACGCAAAAAAATTATGCGATGCTTACAAAAAACCTATAGAAAGTTTTGAAGACGGCATTTACCCAGTAGTGTTTATACAAGAAGATTATCTTATAAAAATGAAATTTTTTAAAGATCTTAATGCACTTATTTATGGATCAGGAGGATCCATTTTCACAGAAAAAATAGGGGAAAAATTATTTTCAGAAAACTTCAATTTAATACAATCGAAAAATATTGAAGACGGATATTTAGGTGCCTTTTTTGATGTAGAAGGAACAATTAATAAAAATTATAAATATAATTTAATAGAAAATGGAGTATTAAAAACACCATTCACAAATAAAAAATATTCTAAAATGTTTAATTTGCCGTTAACTGGAGCTGCAAGCGGATCATTTGACTCTACACCAGATTTAGGATTTACAAATCTTATTATTCAAGATACGGGAAAAAGCATAAAAGAATTATTAAATGGCCAAAAAGCAATCTTTGTTTTAATAAGCTCAGGAGGAGACTATACCCCAGATGGAAAATTCGGAGCACCTGTTCAAGCATCATTTTTATTTGATGGAGAAAACTATTTAGGCAAACTTCCAGAACTAAACTTATCATCGCATCTTTATGATATGTATGGAAAAGACTTTGTAGGAGTTTCAAATGACAATCTCTTTTCTTTTGCAAGATCAAATTTAGCAGTTATGAATATGAAAGTTTCAAAAATATAACCCCAAAAAGGGGTTATATTTTTAATTAATTGATGAAAATATCATTGTTCATTCCAACGATATTTTTTGTTTGAGTGTAAAGTTTTTAAATTACAATTCAAACATAATCCATTATGACAACATATAAATTCTCCACATTCTGGGCATTTCCATTTTTCTTCTTCCATTATTAAAAAACTTTCTATTCCATTTTCTTTAATAAATTCTAGATTTTCTATCATACTCATATGATATTTTGTGCTGTATCTCTTATCTAATGTTTTCAATCTTTTACATGGGAATTTTTCGCAATTAAAACAATATCTTACATCTCCATTTTTAAGAATTTCACAGTTATCACCCATATGAAGACAATTTTTGCCTCTTGGAATACACCCCGGACAATAAGTTCTGTGAAATCCTTGTTTATTCAAATCTTTTTTCATAAATTGATAAGAAATACATAAACTACAATTCATTCCACATGGAGCAATTAATTCCTTATTAAAACTACTCATTTTATCATCTCCAATATTAAATAGAATTAATGGATTATATTTAAAAAGTCAGTATATTGTTTTTTAGGTTTTTTATTCGCAAATAATGAGATTGCCTTTTTAGGACAAAGATTAATACATCTATAACAGAAAGTACAATTGTTATTATGTTTTAATAGTTTATCTTCTTCATAAAGATTTTTCATAGGGCAATTTTTTATACACAAACCACAATTAATACACAATTCATTATTTATTTTAATAGATTTCTTCATTTTTTTTTCGGCTATAGAAAAAGGAACTCTTTGAATCGATCCTAATAAAAAGGAAAAAAAGTTATCACCTGTTTTTTTATAATTTTTATTAATTAGGTTAAAAGAAAAGTTTTCAATTTTTTTATCAGCTTTTTCAAGTTTATATTTATTTTCAAGACCATTTTTTATTGGGAAAATATCTGCATCTGCTAAATTACTTGGCATATCAAAATGTTCTATAACAATAACGTCCATTCCGTTTTTTCTTAATATCCTTGCCAAATAAGCGCCACCATCTCCTGAAAATAAATATTGGGTAATTATAACTATAGCTTTTTTACCGTTAAAAGACTCTTTGTTGTTTTCAATAAAATCTCTCAATATAATAGGTGCCATCGAACCATAAATAGGATATGCAAACATAATTACATCAGAATTTGAAATAATTTTGTTGTCATTGAATTTATCAAAATTTTCAATGTTAATCATTTCAAACCCAATAGAAACTTTATTTAAATTTTCTTTTATTTTTTTTACTACATAATAAGTATTGCCAGTTCCCGAAAAATAAAAACATAAAACATTCATTTTTAACAACCCCTTTTTTTAAAGTTAGCAAATTAGTAAATTGGAATGGAAATGCGAAATCATATAATGCTTAAAAGTAGCTAGTAGATAGTGACTAGTTGAAAGAAAAAGCTTTTCTAAAAACGGTTTTGATTATTTATAATGCTTTGACAGTAAATAATGATGAAATAAATTAGCGATCAATTGAAAATTTTCGTCAAAAAATCAATTGAGCGAATCAAAAAATGCGTGAGAAAATAGCATGTCTGAGCGTAGCGAGTTTGCTATTTTTAGCATTTTTTGAAAAGAGCGAAATTTGTTTTTTAGAAAATTTGATCTTGTGAGCTTTTATTTCGTCATTTATTTACTAAATCATTATTATAAGTGTTTGATTTTAGCGGTATTATAAATGTCGATAAAATATCAATGTTGTAATGAGTGCTGTAACGCCGTGCAGAAAAGAGGCCACTGAAAAAGTCAAAATTTGATTTTTTGCTATACTTTATAATGTGTTTTTTGTTTGGTGCAATCTATATGTTGTATATAAAAATTTGAAAATCGGACTTTTTCAGTGGCCTCGCAGAAAACGCGTGGCTGTTACACTACATTAAAAAGGCGAAAAGCCCTGAATCAAAAATGTATTTCCTAAAAAAGTGAAAAGAGGTGAATCAATGGTTGCCACTTCACAAGAATGGAATTAAATACAAAAGCTTGTTTTAACATTATTTTTCTGGGTTTCTATTTCCAACCTAATATTTCTACTAATTTAACAGAGTTTTTTGTTAAATCAATTTCTTTACTATCTTTAAAGCCTTTATGTGTTCTCAATTTATTGTCATTCAAGTTTATTTCAACTATTTTATCAATATTTCCTTTAAAAGCTGCATAAACTAATAATTCATCTGGTAAAAAAATAGCGCTTATCTGAGTTCCGGGTATTTGAAAAGCAGAAGATAAAATTTCAAACCCTTTATCAACATCAAAATTTCCCATATTTTCTAAAATCTTATTATAAATATTTTTATATCTAAAACATTTTATTGAAGTTATTTCTAAATCTTCTTTAATATCAAAATTAGTTAAAACTATAAAGTTATCTTTCATTTCAATTATTTTATTTTCATTTTCTCCAGCAGCAACAATATAAGCATTTGCAAGTTTATCTGCAATTAAAGAGTGGTTTGAAAAAGGTTTTAAATTTACCAATTTTTTATTTTTTAACTCAAGTATACAATTATCAGCATTATTATAATTATACAACAAATTAGGAATTTCTATTTGAATAAAAGCAAAATCCATTCTAAAATTTTGTGAATATGCGAGAGGTAATGATTGTAAATTTGCAAATAACCCTTTATTGTTAAATCCAACAGCCTGTTTGTATTGTCTGTCTCCTGGATCAAACTCAATAGATAAAACATTTGTGTAATTACCTTCAATAATACGAATTCTATAATCAAAATGATCTGGGTAATCGAAATTAGATCCATACATGTTTATGTTTGAATAAATTGCAAAACTACTGCACCCTATAACGATGGCATAAAATAAAATTATGCAAATAAAAATAAAAAATACTTTTTTCATCATTTGAAAAACCTCCTCTGATAAAACAACGTAATTATATTTTAACATATTTGAAGTTTTTTTTAAAAGTGAGAAAAGTACCATTTTATCTGATGATATATTTTAACATATCTTTATCAACCAAAATTATTTTGTTTATAAATTAATTGTTTTTTCTTAAATTATTTTTTAAGCTTTTTATTTTGATATAAACAGATTCAGGCAAGATTCCAATAAATATATACAAAAAGCCTAATCCAACTAATATCCCTATAGTAAAATGCAATAATGGAATATCTGATGCCATTTTATTATGTATAAAATTTAAAATGTTAAAAATAGCAAAAAACAAAAGTCCGATTTTAGTTTCTTTCCGCATAAAATTATCTCCTTTTAATTTTTTTTGTTTTTTTTATTAATAATATGTTTGATAGTAGAAAAACTGAGTAACGGTAAACCAATTAAAATAAAAATGCCTACAACTCTTACAAACCAATCTGGAATAGCAAAAAATAAATAATTAACTCCCATAATAATTAAAAGAATAATCATAATTATTAAACTGATTAAAAATAAAATATTTTTTTTCATAAAAACCTCCTAAATAGTTTTCATATAATATAGTTTTACAATCATTCCAATTAAAAGTTGGGACATAGCCGTTGCAACTAATGTATAAAATACTATTATATTAAAATATCCAGAAATTATTGCTGCTATCAATATGATAATAGAAGTAATCATCAACATAGGCATTCCGGCTTTACTTTTTATAAGTTTTAATCTTTCGTCATTTTCTTTATTATAGAGTATTTTAATCTTTTTTTCATCTTTAATAATTATATTTAATTTTATAATTTGCAATAAACATAAAATGCCTATACCAAATATAAGGCCAAATTGAAATCCTATAACAGTTTCATTAATTATATAATTGTTTTCATTATTTCTTATAATAAATGAATCAAAACCCCCTATTACAAATATAATTAAAACTACTATAGAATATAAACTGATTCTTTTTTTTAAAACTTTTTTAAAATTTTCCATAATCATATCCTCCCAAAATTATTCTATTTCTGAAAAATCAAAAACTTCTTCAATAGTTAATCCAAAATAATGTGCAATTTTGTAAGCTAATACAAGCGAAGCTGTATATTTTTCAACTTCTATTGAAGTTATTGTTTGTCTTGTTGTTCCCACTTCCAACGCAAGATCTTCTTGAGACATTTTTCTTTCCTTTCTTAAATCTCTTATCCGATTTTTCAATATTATCACCACCAAAAAATGCAAAGTTTATTTGACATTTTTAGTATAGCACGCTTTGCAATAAATGTCAAGCTAACTTTGCATTTTAATTTTTTTTATCTTGTTTGAATAATATCCTTTTTTTTGATATAATTTAGTATCGTTTAGTAACTATTGAATAATTTGATTCTATACAAATACTAATATTTCGAAAGGGTGATAAAATTGAAAATCGCTACATTCAACATATGGAATTCTGATGTGGGCATGCCTTTAAGAGAAAAGCAAATAATTAATGAAATTAAATCTGTAAACTCTGATTTAATTTGTTTACAGGAAGTAAGGATAGAAGTATATAAAAATCTCGTAAGCGAGTTAAAAGAATATGATTATAATTATTTTTTAGAAGATAAAGATCACGGTTTAGTTATTTTTAGCAAATATCCTATATTAACAAAAAAACAAACAACATACGGAATAATAATTACTCTCAAATATGAAAATAACGTATATCTTATAACAAATGTGCATTTACCATCAGAAAAAATTACGCCAAAAGAAAAAGCGATTGTTGAAATAATAAATGAAATAAACAATACAGAAACAGATTATGCTTTTCTAGTAGGTGATTTTAATTGTTCTGAAAATTCTAGTGTTCATAATTTTATTAAAGGAGAATCAACATTGTTGAATTCAGAAGCATATCCTTATTGGTATGATACGGCTGAAGTATATTCTGAAATAACTAACACAAAATTAGAAAATACTTTAGATTTAAGAACAAACCCTAGATGGAAAGGAAAGAATGTAGCCAGTACAAGTGGAAGACTCGATAGAATATATTTCAGAGATTCTTTTCCAAAGCCTTTTCCTGAATTAAAAAGTTTTTCTCTTTTCGGCAAAGATGTTGATGATAAAACTGGATATTGTGCAAGTGATCATTATGGAATAGTTACAGAAATAATTGTGAAAAAATTAAAATAGGATATTTAATAAAGATAGTAAGAATTATATTTCTTACTATCTTTTGTTTTATATAGGAATTAAAAAAATGGTTAACTTTACTAACTTTTTTTCTTAAAAAGCTGTACATTTAAAAAATGATATGATAAAATATCTTAGAGGTGATATGTATGCCATTAGATGGTATTGTGTTAAGTAAAGTTATACGAGAGTTAAATAGCGAAATAGTTGGAAAAACTATAAAAAATATTTATCAACCTATAAACGATCAAATTCTTTTTCAATTAAACAAAAAAAATCTATTATTTAGTCTTCAAAACCCTTGTTATTTAGTTCTTCTTGAAGAAAAGCCGGATGTTCCTGACACTCCTTTTAATTTTTCTCAAGCTTTAAGAAAAAAATTAAAAAGTGGTAGAATAGTTTCTATTAATCAAATTGAGCTTGATAGAGTAGGGTATATAGAAATAGAAAATTTTGATCATATAGGAAATTTTAGGAGATTTAAACTTTATTTTGAGTTAATGGGAAAAAATTCTAATTTGATTTTAGTTGATGAAAACAATAATATTGAAGATGTTTTTAAAAAATTTATATCAGAAGATCGTACTCTTTTTCCAGGTGCTAAATATTCGTATTATTTTGATAATTCTCAAAAAAACATCTTTAATCTTGATCGCTCAAGCGAATCTTTAGAGAACTTGATGGGATTTTCTAAAAAATCTTTAAAATTTTTGAATATAATTGGTTATAACGAGGTTATTGATTCATTAAAAAAAGACGAGTTATATTATTATACAGAATTTTCAAAACCAGATGTTTCTGCTGTTAGACCTGGAGTTTATGAATATGAATTATTATCTCCTTCTTATGCTTTATTAAAATTATTTAAAAATAAAGCAGACCATTCAAGACTTTCTCAACAAAAAAAATCAGCTGAAAAATATTTAATTAGAGAAATAGAAAAAAAAGAAAAAATTAAGATTAATCTTTTAAAAGATCTAAAAGAATGCGAAAATATTGAATCACTTACAAAAAAAGGTGAATTACTTCAAGGATACCTTTACACCATAAAAAAAGGCGATGAATATGCCGTTTTGAAAGATTGGAATACAAGTGAAGATATAAAAATATCTTTAGATCCTTTAAAATCACCATCTGAAAATCTTGAAAAAGTTTTTAAAAGAGTGAAGAAATTAAAAACTAAAAAAGATATGTCTGAAAAAAGATTCAAAAAAACTGAAAATGAACTTGAATATTTATTTCAACTTTGGGCTATTTTAGATAATTGTGATGATATAGAAACTATGGCTGAAATCCATGAAGAAATGATTCAAGAAAAAATTATCCCTGAACATAAAAAATTAAAATCAAGAAAAAAGAATATATCAACTATACGAAAATTTAATTTTAAAGATTTTGAAATTGTTAATGGAAAGAATAATAAACAAAATGATGAAATATCTAAAAATGCAACTAAAAAAGATATATGGCTTCATACTCAAAATATTCCAGGTTCACATACGGTTATCAAATCTGCTGGTAAAGAAATTCCTTATGAAGTCATAGAATATGCTGCAAGAATATCTGCAACTTATTCAAAAGCTAAAATGTCAGCAAATGTTCCTATTGATTATACTTTTGTTTCGAATATATGGAAACCTAAAGGTGCTAAACCGGGTATGTGGTTATACAAAAATTACAAAACTATAATAACTAATCCTTTGATGGATTAGAAAATGGAGGGATTTACGTGAATTTTGCAAAACAAGATTACATTGAAATTTTAAACAAAATGTTGAATTCGGGCGGAGAATATGCCGAAATCTTTTTTGAAGAATTTTCTTCGAATTCTTTAAAATATGACAACGGTAAATTTGAAGAAACTTCTTACAGAAGTAGAAAAGGTGCAAGTATAAGAGTTGTTAATAACGAAGAAACTTTTTTCGCTCATACAAACACTCCTGAAAAAGAAAGTCTTGAAAAATTAGCAGAAAATTTAAGTTTAACTGTAAAAAAAAGATATCCAAATTTATCTCCTGTAAAAATAAAATCTTTAGAAAATATTGAAAAAACTGATTATATGCCTTATAACAAAGATTTTGAAACAATCAATGTTGAAGAAAAAATTGAAGTAATTAATAAAGCTGTTAATTACTTAAAAAATTATGATGAAAGAATAAAATCTTTCACGGTAGTTTATGGTGATTCAACAAGAAAAGTAAGAATTGTTAATTCTGGAGGCGTTATTGCTGATGATGTTAGAAATTATCCTCTTTTTTATGTTTTTGCTATAGCTGCAAATGAAAAGGGAGAATTGTTCAGTGGTATCGAAGGAAATTCTGAAAATAAAGGGTTTGAATTTTTTACAGATGAAATGATAAAAGAAACAGTTGAAAATGCTGCAAGACAAGCAATTGCTCAATTAGAAGGGGAAGATTCTCCTGCCGGAGAATTTACTATCGTCTTATCTTCTGAAGCGGGTGGAACTATGATTCACGAAGCTTGTGGTCATGGTATGGAAGCTGATCTTGTTTTATCTGGTTCGGTTTACAGAGAAAAAGTGGGTCAACAAATAGCGTCACCAAAAATTACTGTTATTGATGATGGTACGATTGCTAATAAAAGAGGTTCTTTGAATTTTGATGATGAAGGTACAAAAACAGAAAAAACAGTATTAATTGAAAATGGAATTTTAAAAAACTATATGCATTCTAAATTAACTGCGAAAAAATTTAATGTTGTTCCTACAGGAAATGGCAGAAGAGAAACTTATACAAAACTTCCTGTAGTTAGAATGAGAAATACTTTAATAGTGGAAGGTAATGATTCTCCAGAAGAAATATTAAAATCTGTAGAAAAAGGAATTTTTGTTAGAAAAATGGGTGGAGGACAAGTTGATGTTATAAGTGGAGATTTTCAATTTAAAGTTTCGGAAGGTTATATGATTGAAAATGGAAAAATAACTACTCCATTAAGAGGTGCAAGCCTTGTTGGGAATGGTCTTGAAGTGCTTAAAAGTATCGATATGGTAGGAAACGATTTAGGGTATGCAGTAGGAACTTGCGGTAAAGACGGACAAGGTGCGCCTGTATCGGATGCTCAACCAACTGTAAGAATTCCTAAAATGATTGTCGGCGGAGTTGTAAAAGGAGGAAAAAAATAATGAGAGATATTTTAAATAAAGCTTTATCTTTGATAAAAGAATCTAATCATGAAGGTCAGATAAATGTTTTTATGGAAAATATAAAAACTTGTTCGTTTACTTCAGGAAAAATTAATGAATTAACTGAAGGAAATACAGCGAGTGTAGGTATAAAAATAATTGATAAAGAAGGAAAAACAGCTAACTCTGTTACAAACATCATTACAGAAGACGGCATATTGGATGCTGTTAAAAAGTGCTTAAGCTTAGTTAAATATTGTGAGCCTGAAGAAAATAACGGGATTTCTAACGAAAAAGATTTTATAAATCTTGATTGGACATATGACCAAGATACAGAAAATGTTTCTTTAGACACTATAATGGAAATGGCTAAATCACTTGAAGAAAAAGCGAGAGCTATAGACAAAAGGATTCAATTTGTTAGAAATTCAAAAATTGAAACAAAATCTAATAATATTATTTTTGCTAACACAAACGATGTATTCAAAGAAGGTAAATACACTCTTGCTATGGCTCAAATTTCTTTATCTGCTGTAGAAGAGGGCAAATCATCTATGGGTTTTGAATTTGATATTAATCGCTCTTACAAACTCATCGATCTTGATAAAGTTGCCAAAAATGTTGCAAAAAGGGCTATTTCGGGTCTTAATGCAGTTATTCTAAATTCAGGAAGATATGATATTATTCTTTCTCCTTATGTTTCAGCATCTCTATTAGGCGTTATGGGAATGGCTCTTTCAGGAGAAAATGTGTGTAAAGGAAAATCATTCTTAAAAGATAAAATCGACACTAAAATAGCAAATGAAAATGTTACTTTAGTTAATGATCCTATAAATAAAACATCTCCTTCTGCGGCATCTTTTGATAATGAAGGGATTAATACAAAAGAATTTTCTTTTATTGAAAAAGGTGTTTTAAAAACTTACGCTCATAACATATATTCTGCAAATAAATTAAACACAAAACCTACTGGAAATGCTTTCGCTTCTTCAGGAAATCCAATTCCATCGATAAATGCTATTAATATGCATATGACTCCAAATTCATCATTAGATGAGGTAATGAATTCTGGAAAAACTTTATACATTAATAACGTAATGGGGCTTCATACTGCAGACCCTATTTCTGGTAGATTCTCTATTCAAATTTCTGGTCAAGTTGTTGAAAATGGGGAATTTAAAGAAAGTTTCAGAGGAATGACAATGGCAGGAACAGCTTTAGAACTTATGGAAAATATTGAAAAAATAGCTGATGATTTCAAATCTATGGGATCTACTTCAGGGTCTACAATGCTTATAAAAAATATGAGTGTAGGTGGAAAATAAAAACAGGCGTAAGCCTGTTTTTATTTTTGTCTCAATCTTTCTATTTCTTCTTTATACAAATTTGTTTTGCTATCTAGCCACGGAGTTTCTAAAATCAAAGGTTTGTTTCCAACTGTTTTATGATGCACCACTCTTTTTAAGACTTCAAAGCCTATATAATCTTTTCCCCTAGGGTTGTTTTCATCAGCTCCTATATTAGCATGTCTATCTTTTTTTGCTCCCATAGGATTTAACGAACCATTAATATGATACACTTTCAATTTATCAAGACCAATTGTTTTATCAAAATGATTCACTACACCATCATAATCATTAATAATATCATATCCGCTGTCATGAGCATGGCAAGTATCAAAACAAACACCTAATTTTTCATTATACTTCGTTTTTGATATAATTTCAGCTATTTCTTCAAAATTTCTACCTATTTCTGTACCTTTACCAGACATAGTTTCTAAACAAACAAAAAGATTTGTAGAATTAGTTAAAACTGTATTTAAACCCTCAACTATTCTATCAATGCCATAACTCAAATCTTTATCCGTATAAGCTCCGGGATGTAACACTAAATATTTTGATTTTAGATGCTCTGTTCTTTCTATTTCTTTATTTAAAAAATCTACTGCAAGTTTAAAAGTATCTGTTTTATATGATGCAAGATTAATAATATAAGGAGCATGAACAACAAAATCATCTATATTATTTGCTTTCATTAATTTATATCCTTCTTCTATTTTTAAATCTTCAATAGTACCTCTTTTAGTATTTCTTGGAGCACCCGTATATATCATAAAAGTATTTGCATCATAAGATAAAGCTTCTTTTACAGCATTTGGCAACCCGCCTTGAATTGAAACATGCGAACCAATTTTCATTATTTTCTCCTTTCAAATTGACAACAAAAAACCGTAATTTTTTAACCATTGTCTTCTTATTTTATAATCCGGACAAACATTTTTTACCAAGTTCCAAAACGCTTTCCCATGATTCATATGAAACAAATGAGAAAATTCGTGAATTATTACATAATCTAATATTTTTACATCGCTCATTATTATTTTCCAGTTAAAAATAATTCTGCCATCACTATAACATCTTCCCCAACAAGATTTCAAATCTTTTATCTGAATTGATGAAGGTTTTATACTAAAAAAATTTTTTAAATAATCTACACGTTTTCTAATAATTTCAAAAGCATTTTTGTTATACCAAACAAAAAGCATTTTTGAAATTATTTTTTTATCACTATTTTTTGAATAAACATAAATATTTTCATCATCATTATCTACTTTATTTTCAAATGAATCTATAACTCTTAACTCATATTTTTTACCTAAATATAAAAATAATTCTCCGCTATTATATTTTCTGTTATGAGGTAACAATGAACCATATTGACTATATTTTCTAACTTGAACGTCAATCCAAGCTTTTTTTAATTCAAGAAAATTTTTAACACTATTTTCGTTTACATAATTAGGGCTTCTAACTTCAATTTTATCCGGAAATACTCTCAATTCCAAAGTTTTTCTTTTTCTTCTAATAATTATTACATCCAAATTATAGAACTTCATCCTCTTTTAATCCCTTCGATAATTTAAATATAACATGATTAATTAAATCGAATTCCTCTGTGCTTAAAACCTCTTTCCCTCTTAAGTACAAACGTTTCAAATTTTCTAGGCCTTCTTCGCATAATTTAAAGCCTGTTTCGCTCAGTTTTATATATACTACCCTTCTGTCTTTTTTAGATCTTTCTCTATAAACTACTTTTTTTACTTCAAGTTTATCTATTATGGTTGTAATAGCACTTTTGGTAAGATGCATTTTTTTTGAAATTTCACTCATTTTAACATTTCCATAAAAGTATACATAAAAAATAATCATAAAATCTCCAATGCTAAAGTCTGGAGGTAATTTGTTTTCAAAAATAAAGTTTTTTAAATCAAAAGTAAAATCAAAAAATATTTTTGTTAAATTATAAAATTCATCTTTTGAGTTCAATTATTTCACTCCTATATTTTTTCTGTAATAATTGCAAATTTTTATAATAGTATTTATACTTTTTAGTTCTATCTACAAAAACGTAGGTTAAAATTGTTTAAAGATAGTTTTTTCTTACAAAAGACATTGAAGTAAATAAAAAATATAAAAACAGTTTTTACACTTTTTCATTTCTAACAACGTTAGAAATCTTTTCGCTCAATTTAATTATATCATACTAAACTCTTTATCATCAAGGAAATATTTTATAGTTATCTCTATCAATTTCATTGAATTTTTTCAACGAATATGTTAAAATTTTATAAAACAATATTTTATTATTTAAGGAGATCATTATGAAATACTATATAATTTTTTTAATATTCTTTATATATTTATCTAACACTATTTTTTCTCAATATATAATACCATTAACAGATGAAGAATATGAATATTTAAATAATTTAGAAATTATTACGATGGCTGTTGATCCAGATTGGATTCCTTTTGAATTTATAGATGGAAAGGGCAATTTTATTGGGATTGCAGCTGATTTAATAAAACTTGTGTCTGAAAGAATTGGAATTAATATACAGTTAGTGATAACAAATACTTGGAAAGAAACATTAGAGTTATCTAAAAATGGAGAAGTTCTCATTATTCCTTTTTTAAATCAGACTCCACAAAGAGAAGAATGGCTAATATTTACAGACCCTATATTTACAGACCCGAACGTATTTATAACAAGAGAAGAACATTCTTTTATTTCAGATCCTTATAAACTATCTGGAAAAACAATGGTTCTTCCAACAGGGACTTCAATAGAAGAAAAAATAAGAGCGGATTATCCAAATATGATAATTATAAATACTGATACAGAGTTAGACGCATTTAAAATAGTTTCTGAAAGAAAAGCTGATATGACTTTAAGATCACTCATCATATCAGCTTACACTATTAGAAAAGAAGGTTTCTTTAATTTGAAAATTGCAGGTCAAATTCCTGAATACACCAATTATCTTAGAATAGGTATTTTAAAAACAGAACCAATTTTAAGAGATATTTTTAATAAAGCTATTAAAACCATAAGTGATTTAGAAAGAGAAGAAATAGTAAACAAACATGTTTATATAAGATTAGAAGATTCTTTGGATTATTCTTTTTTCATAATGTTAATTATATTTTTAATTTTTTTTGTTTTAGGAACATTTTTATGGAATTATAAATTGAAAAAACTTAATGATGAAAGAAGATTATTATTAGATAATATGAAAATTCAAGTATGGTATATGATAAATGACCATACTTATGGTTTTGTGAACAGAGAACACGCAGAATTTAATGGATTTAAAGTTTCTGATATTTCATATAAAGACATATTTAAAATTTATCCAAAAAAATTAGCAGAAGCTATTCAAAAAACTAATATAGAACCCTTTAAATCTGGAAAAAGAATTACTTTCGATTATTGGGCAAAAGATTACAAAGGAGAAAAAAGGCTTTTTTATATTGTTAAATCTCCAATAACCTCTTCAATAGGAAAAGTGAAATACATCATATGTACTGCAGAAGATATTACAGAAAGATATAAAGCAAAAGAAATATTAGAAAAAGCTAAAAAGAAAGCAGAAGAAGTAAGCAAAGCTAAATCAAATTTCCTTGCTAATATGAGTCATGAAATAAGAACTCCATTAAATGGAGTTATAGGATTTGCAGAATTACTTAGAAACACTAATTTATCTTTGTTACAAAAAGAATATGTTGAGAACGTATTTTCTTCAGCACATTCTTTATTAGAAATTATTAATGATATTCTTGATTTTTCAAAAATAGAAGCCGGAAAAATAGAATTAGAAATTATTAAATCAGATATAAAAGAAATTGCGGAAAATGTTATTGATATAATAAAATTGCATGCGCATCAAAAAAATTTAGAATTACTTTTAAATATCTATTCTGATATTCCAGATTATGTGTATATTGATCCATTAAGAATAAAACAAATACTATTAAATTTAATGAGTAACGCAATTAAATTTACAAAATCAGGAGAAATAGAATTAAAAATTTCATTTAACCCCTTAAATGAAATTAAAGGAGAATTACTTTTTTCAGTAAGAGACACGGGAATAGGAATTACAAATGAACAATCAAAAAAACTATTTCAAGCTTTTTCTCAAGCAGATAGTTCAATAACAAGAAAATATGGTGGAACAGGATTGGGATTAATAATTTCAAATTTACTCGCCGAAAAAATGGGAAGTAAAATTGAATTTCAAAGTTCTCCTAAAAACGGGACTACTTTTTTCTTTAGTGTTATAAGTGAGTACGAACAAGTTTCAAATAAAACAATTGATTCTTTTAACAAAAAAGTTCTTCTGCTAATGAAAAATAAATCTAATATATCAATAATTAAAAATATGTTTTTAATTATTGGAGTTTATGTTGATGAAATTCAAGATATACCTAATATGCTTACAAAAATAGAAGCTTTTCCAAATATGTATAATCTAATAATCGTTGATCATAAAATAGATGATTTTACTGGAGAAGAAATAATAAAAATTATTAGAGAGAAACTAAAAATTTCTTCAAAAAAATTACCTGCAATATTGTTACAAAATTCCAAAGAAGAAATAGAACTACATGAAAGTCAAAATGATTTTTTAATCCTGAACAAACCATTAAAATTAGAAGATGTCTATAAAACTTTTAAAGAAATTTTTCAAAATAAAATTGAAATTACTCTAGATAAAAGAAATCTTTTAAAAAAAATTGATAATCTTTATTCAGAATCTCCTATAATACTAATTGCAGAAGATATTAATTTGAATATGATATTGATAAAAAATATTATCCAACAGTTCATACCAAAATCCCGTATTTTAGAAGCAAAAACAGGTTTAGAAGCAATCGAAAAAATAAAAACGAATAATATCGATCTAGTTTTTATGGATATTCAAATGCCGGAATTAGATGGAATAAGTGCAGTTATTGAAATCAGAAAATTCGATAAAAAAATTCCTATAATTGCACTAACAGCAGGGGCAATTACCGAAGAAAAAGAAAAAAGTTTAAAAGCAGGAATGAACGGTTTCATCACAAAACCAATAAATATAAATCAAATAAAAGAAAATTTAGAAAATTATCTGAAAAAAAATCCCCCATTATAATATGGGGGGGTTATTTATTTATTTTTATTTTTTTCTTTCAATATTTCTTTATATCTTCTACACGCAACACTATGACCAGAAGAATAATCTTCTAATTCGGGTTCTTTTTGTTCCCAACATTCAGGTTTAACATATACACATCTTGGATTGAATCTACAACCTTTTGGGATGTTTTGTGCAGAAGGAATTTCTCCTTTTATTGGTACTTCTTTTACTTTATTTACTTTACCTGATTTAGGTTCACAAACAGCTGAAATTAATGCTTTTGTATATGGATGAAGACTGTTATCTATAATATCTCTCGGATCTCCCATTTCTACAATTCTTCCCAAATACATAACAGCGATTCTATCAGTAAAATATCTTGCTGTTGATAAATCGTGAGTAATATAAAGATATGTTAACCCTAACTCTCTTTGAACAGTTTTCATCATATAAAGGATTTCTGCTCTTGTAGATAAATCTATCATAGAAACAGGTTCATCAGCTACCATAAGTTGTGGATTAAGAATCAAAGATCTTGCAGTAGCAGCTCTTTGTCTTTGGCCTCCACTGAGCATATGAGGATATCTTCCCATGAATTCTTCAGCGGGCATTAATCTAACTTCATCTAAAGCTTTTTTTATCCTAGCATCTCTTTCAGCTCTTGAATTTCCAACTTTATGAATTATTAAAGGCTCTTCGAGAACATCTTTTAATTTAAATCTTGGATTCATTGAAGCATAAGGATCTTGAAAAATCATCTGTACTTCAGTTCTATATTTTTCAACTCTTTCTGCATTTGCATTAGTTATATCTTCGCCATTAAAAATCATTTTACCATGACTAGGATCGATCAACTTCATCAACATTCTTCCGGTAGTTGATTTCCCACAACCAGACTCTCCAATAAGACCAAAAATTTCACCTTTTCTTATTTCAAAACTTATTCCATCTACTGCTTTAACATATTTATGTTCATTTTTTAAAACTTGCATAAAATTTCTTCTTACAGGAAACCACTTTTTCAAGTTCTCTACTTTAACTAAAACTTCACTCATTTTACACACCTCCAACAAGCAACTTGATGTTCTTCTTCAACTTCAATTAATGGAGGTTCATCTATATAACATTTATCAAAAGCTTCTGAACATCTTGGATGAAATCTACAACCTTTAGGTGGTTCAAGTAAATCCGGAGGTGTTCCTGGAATAAATGCAAGTTCTTCAACCTCTTCATGTAATCTTGGAGTTGCTGCGAGAAGCTTTTGAGTATATGGATGCATTGGTCCTTGTTCGCCATAAATTTGCTCGTTAGTTCCAATTTCAGCTATTTTTCCTGCATACATAACACAAATTCTATCTGAAACTTCAGCTTCTGTTGCAAGATCATGAGTTATAAATATAAAAGATAAACCCAATTTTTCTTTTAAGTCTTTTAACAGATTAATAATTTGTGCTTGAACAACAACATCAAGGGCAGTTGTAGGCTCATCACAAATAATCACATCTGGTTCTAAAAATAAAGCCATCGCAATAGCTATTCTCTGTTTCATACCTCCAGAAAGTTCGTGAGGATATTTTTTCAACACGTCTTCTGAAAGACCAACATAATTAACATATTTTTTCATTCTTTTTTTTGCTTCAAATTTACTCATAGGTCTGTGAGTTTGTAAAGTTTCCATCATCTGTTTTTCAATAGTAAAAACAGGAGTTAAAGTATTCATAGCACCTTGAAAAACCATTGAAACTTTTTCCCATCTTACTTTTTTTCTCATTACATTTTCAGAAAGCGGCACTATATTTTCACCACTAATGATAACTTCTCCAGAAACTATTCTACCAGGAGGAGAAGGCATATTTAAAAGAGAAAAACCAGTAGTAGTTTTTCCGCAACCAGACTCTCCAACAAGACCTAACGTTTCACCTTTTTTTAAATAAAAAGATATGTCATCGACCGATTTCACAGTTCCTTTTGAAGTGAAATAATAAGTTTTTAAATTTTTTACTTCCAATACTTTTTCCATCAGCATCACAACCTTACCTTGTTTTTAATTTTGGAAGGAGAATTTTGTCCATAGCAAAACCGACAAATGCAAATGTCATTCCAACCAATGCGATCATAAGACCAGGAGGAACAATCCACCACCATAATCCCTGTATCATAGCACCAGAATTATAAGCTGAGTTTAATATCTGTCCCCAAGTTACTATTGATGTATCTCCAAGTCCTATAACACTAATTGTAGATTCATACACTATAGCTCCTGGAACTGCTAAAGCCATACTTGCAAAACTGTAAGGAATTAACAGCGGAATCATATGTTTAAAAATTAATCTTTTGTTTTTTGCGCCCAAAGCTTTTGAAGCTTCAATATAAGTTTCTTCTTTTATTTGAAGACCTATACTTCTTACCGTTCTAACAGATCCTGCCCAAAAGAACAAACACATTATTCCTATAAGCAACCATATACTTGGCTGAAAAATAGCACTCGTAACTATAATTACCGGAAGAACTGGCACACTTATAAAAAGTTCAAATATTCTTTGCATTATAGTATCAACAATTCCACCGTAAAATGCACTAACAACACCATAAGTAACTCCAATGAAAACTGAAATAATAGATGTTAACAATCCTATTATTAAAGCCCATCTAACGCCTGCAACAATACCAGACCACAAATCTCTCTTTTGCCCATCTGTTCCAAGTATTCCAGAAACAGCTCCTACAACAACCATTTTTGGTTCAGAAAGTTCTCCAGTTGTTCCAGGACTAGTAACTTTTATATTAAATTTGTAAGTGCCATTTAAAGGGTTTTGGTTTCTAAGCATACCTTCTTCAGCGGTTGCAAAAATTATATTTGTTGGCCTCGTATGTTCAGGATTTACCATTGAAGCACCCGCATAATCAATCTGATTAGCAAGACCAAAAACTTCTCTTTTTGCTCTGTCATGAATAGATATTCTTACATTCTGAGTTTCAACAAAATTTTCTCTTCTTGTCATTATTAAATGTTTAATTCCATCAGGTCTTTCGACTTCAATTTGGAAAATTAAGTTTCCTTTTCCTTCAAAACGAAAGATCAAATCTCTTGGGGGTAATTTGTAATCATAATCATATTCAATAGTTGTGGTAAACTCTTTAAGTCTTCCTGTATCATTTATAATAAAATCTTCAGGAATAATAATATCACTAACAGCTTTTTTTTCCTTAGTAAAAAAATTAGACCATGCTGGCGGAACGCTTCTCGGATTATCTTCCCAATAGCTTGCGTTATTCCAATTTGTACTTGCTTCAGGAAATGGGATAATAATTTTTTCAAAAATTAATAAACCTAAAAGAATTATTAAAAGAATAATTCCAACTATACCTGATTTAATCTGTTTAAACTCACTCCAAAACTCATTCAGTTTATATTTCACATCTTCAAATTTCATTTAAATCACCCGCTTACTTTTATTCTTGGGTCAAGCAATCCATAAATAAGGTCAAGAATTACTAAACCTATTAAATACAATCCTATAGTTAAAGAAAGATTTCCTATTAAAACAGGAACATCATTTTGAGCTATTGCAGACCAGTATAAATTTCCCATGCCAGGCCAACTGAAAATACCTTCGAAAAGAAGATTTCCTCCAATTGAACTTAATATACTTAAAATTGACATTGTAACTATTGGAGGTGCTGCCGATCTCAGAGTATGTCTATAAACAACGCTGCTTTCTTTTATTCCTCTAGCTCTTGCAGCCATGATATAATCTTCATGCAAAGTCCCCAAAACTATATTTCTAGTAATAAATGCCATTCCCCAAAAACCTATACATACTAAAGTGAATAATGGAAGCATTAAATGTTTTAAAAAATCTAATGCATAAGCAAATCCTTCAGGTACCGGCTTGGAAATCATACCCCCAGAAGGGGCAATGCCAAGTTCATAAGCAAAAAACATTATGAACACCATACCTAACCACCATGAAGGCATTCCAAATATTACCATTGTTATTGTAGAAGTCGTTTTATCCATAGTACTTCCAGCTTTTTGAGCTTTCTTAAGACCAAGCAACACACCAATAGTCACTTGAACAAAAACAGCTGTTGTAAAAAGAATCAAAGATTTTGGAATAGTTTCTGCTACAATATCAAAAACCTCTCTACTTCCTTTTGTAGATTTCATAAATATCGAACGACCAAAATTAAATGTCAAAGCATTTTTAGTTCTCCATAATATTCTTTCTACAACGCTTTTATCCAAATGATATGCGGAATAGTAAAAATCATATCTCATTTGTCTATATTCGCTAACATTTAAATGGGGGTCCGTGGACATTGCGGCTTGTACCTCTGCTGCAACATTTTCTTCTATAGTTGCATAAATTGTTTGTTCCGCAACAACATTAAACAATGCAGATACCACAAAAATTAAAATAGCATACATAAAAAAGGCATTTAGTATTCTTTTTAATATAAATTTCCAGTACATATATTATCACTCCTAAATCATCTTTAATAAAGGGGGAGATATTACTCTCCCCCGTTTATAATTAATTCATCAATAGAAATCTAAGAAATATGTTTCTGATGAAGTAAATCCGTCATTAGTTGCTGTAACAATTAAAGTATAAACGCCTGTATCAAGGTGATAAGTATCTTTTTCTGGGATTACCACTTTAAAATGACCAGGTTTTACTAATGTAGCATCGTACCAATTTTCCCCTTCGTCAGTTACAAGAACTACTTGTACTATACCAGAATCAGCTATTCTTGCTTTTTCTGTTGGGAAATCTACTAATGAAGCATAAACATCTATTTCTATGTCCAGTCCTACAGTAGAGAATGCTGGAACTCTTGTATTATCTATTCTTAATCTTGTTAATGCATAATGACTTGCCCAATATGTTTTATCATGAGGATAATCTTCGAAAACACTTAATTCAATGAAATTGTTTACGGTATCTAATGTAGTAAGCATATAGTTTCCATGACCAATTACTGCATGACCGTATTTATCAATGAAATCAACAGCCATTTGATATCTTCTAACAGCTTCATTTTCAGAAATTATACCTTTAAACATATGAGGAACATATCTTCTTTCAATCATTTCTTGAAGTTTCACTTTTATATCCGCTGTACATGCTTCTACTTTTAAATCTATTTCTTCAACACCTGGAGAATCTGTGAATGACCATATTTTTCCAGATTTGTTAGGTTCAATTACCATAAGTGCTAACGCTTCATTTACTTCCCACGGAAGACCTATTCCACCTCTGTTTGAACCAAGAAGTCTCCATTCAGGAGTCCAACCTACTGCTTGTAATGTTTCATCAAAAGGAGCATTATAATTGAAATAAGTTGTGATTGTTTTTTCATCTTCAATAACAAATCCTACTTGAACATTTTCATAACTTGGTTTCCAGTGAGCCGAATAAGCATTATCGAATTTTTTATCTTCTTCACTTGTTTTATAAGACCAATCTGCTGTAAATGCCATTTTGTATAAAATATCATTCATATCTAGAGATCTTCCGTGATGCCAATTAGGCCATATATATTCAAAAGTTGTTGTTGTCATAGATTTTACATCATTTCCTACTTCTTCAAATTTTTGTGTATATGGATTATATTTTACTGCATTTGAAGGAACAGGTAAATTACCTTGAATATTTCCATCAGCATCTCTGTAAGAATCGTTATCTGTATTCAAAATTTCAACATGAGTAGGAACAGCTTGTCCAAAAGGATTGTATCTTACAGCTCTTGCCCAAACCATTTGTGAAACATCACTTGCCCAAACATCTGAAAAACCTTGAGTTCCTACAGGATTCCAAGCAAACATGAATAAAGATCCTGTTGCTGAATATTGTAAAGCTCTTAAAATTCCATCTTCTGGATCAGCTGCACCTAATGTATATTCATCTAAACCGTGACCTAATCCAACAGGAAGTCTTTCTGGAAGTCTTTCTTTATTTTGAATAAAAAAGTCATATGTTGAAACAAGCCATATTCTTATTGAATCTTCAAATCCAATTTCAGTTCCTCTTACAATTGCTTCCCAAAATTCTTCTTCTGTTAATATTTTTCCATCATAATATTTTTCAGCTAATTTGTCAGCTTCTTCATTTTCCATGTTCCAAAATGCTGCGTTAAGTCTTCCAGGATAAAAACTACCTCTTGGTGAATTATACTGTTGTGTTGGAGTTTGCCAGTAAACGTAAGTGCTTCCTCCACCCCATCCTTCAGTATAAATATGCCATTGAAGCTCTGCAGGATCTGTTCCATAAGTTAATCCGGATGATCTTGCTCTCTCATATGGAAGAATTTCAACTTTTATTCCTATTTCTTCAAGCATACCTGCAACATAATTACCAACTCTAACTCTCATTGTAGGATCATCTTGTCTTACATTGAATTTTATTTCAACAGGTGCACCATCAAATTCCCAATAACTTGCACCTCTTACTAATCTTCCTCTATTTTCTGGAAGTTGAGCTGCTTTTTGCATAGCTTCAGTAATCATTTGTTTTCCTTTTTGTGTATCTCCTTCAGGAGTTAAACCATACTTTTGAGCAACTAATTCTACTCTCCAAGCATTTGGCTGACCAGCTGTAGCTTGAGTCATTTTAGGCATACCCGCTCCTGCTAAAATTTCATCAACGATAAACTGTCTATCAATAAGGAAATTCATCGCAAATCTTACTTCTTGAATCGCGAAAGGATTAAATACAGCTTTTCCATCTACTATTCCTTGATATGGAGCTTGATTTGGGTAAGGATTCAAAAGAAGTGCGTTTGAACCCGATGGAACTGTATAAACAATCAATCTGTCTAGAGTTCTTTGATCAAGTCCTGCGAAAATTGGACCAGGAACTCTGTTCATAAAGATATCTGACATACCTTCTGCTACATCTCTAACTGCAATTTCTTCCTGCATTTTTACACCAAAATAAATTTTTTCAGGATATCCTCCCGCAGAAAAAGCTGCAGAAAATACCAATAAACCTGCAAGAAAAACTAATAAAATCTTTTTAGACACTAATAATACCCCCTTGTGTTTGATTTTGCCTTTTGGCTATTTTTCTTTGCAACAAAATTTTATGTTTCTTAACAAGTATTCTAATAAATTTAACAAAACTATTAAAGTAACTAAAGTAATCAAAAACTATTGTGACTCAAATAACTAAAGTACTGTTTTAAAATTTTTAATTTTATAAAATGCCATTTAAAATGGGTTTTGCAGCTTATGTCTAAACATTACTTTCGTAATGTGAGGTAATTACCACGTAATATTTATAATCTTTTTTTTATTATTAATCAATACTTTTAAAAATTTTATCTTAAATTACTTTAGTAACTTTTTAAAAACCTCTTAATATTGTTATAATTTCTTAAAATAATATGGAGGTGATAAGAATTACTATTAACAAGAAAATAATTGCTTTAATTGAAATTCCTGTTCTTTTAGTTTTTTTATTTTTGACAATTTTTATTTATAGAAACTTTAACGATTTCTCTATAAATAAAGGAATGGAAAGCACGCTAAACACAGCAACAATTTATTCTAACAAAATAAAAAATGATTTTGAAACAGCTTATCAAGGGTCTATTTACATTTCAAAATCTTTAGAAGCGATGATGTCTGCAAGATTTTCCGACAGATTAACAGTGAACAATATTGTTTCTGAAACTTTAAAAGCGAATGAAAATTTTAAAGGTATATGGATCGCATTTGAAGAAAACGCATTTGATAGAGATTATATGTTTATGAGAAGAGAAGGGTATGATGAAAAAGGAAGATTTGTGGTTTATTATCATTTAGAAAGTAATGAATTTACTTTTAAACCATTAGAAGGATATGAAGAATTGGAATTTTATAAAAATGCTTTTGAAAAACAAGAAATGTATATAACAGAACCTTATTTTTATGATAACGAACAAGTCATCTCTTTAGTTTCTCCAGTATTTCATTTTTCAAATGGCAATGTTATAGGAGCTGTAGGAGTTAACTTATGTTTAGATGGTATTAGAACAGATATCTCTGAAATAACATTCTTTGAAACAGGATATGCTTATTTATTATCTGAAAAATTGATGTATGTTTCTCATGCTGATAACGAAAAAATAAATACATTCAGAGAAAATTTTGACAAAGAGCTTTTTGAAACGCTAAGTTTGGGAAAAACTTATGATTATACTGAAAACATTGATTCAAAAGAATTATATAATTTGTATATACCAATACAAATTGGAAATTTAAATTCTTTCTGGACATTCTCGGCAGCTGTACCAACAAAGGAAATTTTACATGATTCAAGGCAAATGATTTTTAAAATTATAATAATATTTATTATTTCAACGATTTTAATCTCTATATTAATATTATTAGTTTCAAAAATAATAAGCACTCCAATTAAAGTTACAACAAACCTTTTAAATAATTTTAGCAAAGGCGATTATTCGAGTAAAATACCAAAAAAATATTTAAATTATAATGATGAAATAGGTGAAATGTCTAAAGCTTTTTTAAACATGAAAAACAACATAACATCTTCACTATCAGTAATCAAAAATACAGTTGAAAATCTTAACAACTCTTCAGATAATTTATCTGAAATATCAAAAAAATCTAAAGATCATTCTGAAAGTTTGACTCATGTCTTTGAAAAAATTAATTCTGATTCAAACGATAATGTAGACGCATCTACTGAAATCTCAAGTTTTATTCAAGAGTTAACAGCGTCTTCTGAATCATTGTTCAACGCTTCAAACAACATATTAACCTCATCTAAAGACACATTTACGGCTGCTAATAAAGGAATGCATTCATTAAACAATATATCTATTGTTATCGAAACTACAGTAAAAAAATCTCAATCTACTGCAGATAATGTAAAAATACTATTAGAAAAAGCATATAATGCCGAAAACATAATAAAAACAATTGATTCAATAACAGAACAGACAAATTTACTTGCTTTAAATGCTTCTATAGAAGCTGCAAGAGCTGGAAATGCCGGAAAAGGATTTGCTGTAGTGGCAGCAGAAATAAGAAAACTTGCTGATGATAGTAGAGGAGCTACTGAAATAATCTCTAAAATAATTGAAGATATAAAACAACAAACAGTATCAACAGATAAATTTACAATAGAAATGAATGAAAGTATTGGAAATATAAAACTTGAATCTGAAAAAATTGAAGAGCATTTCAATTTAATAATAGAAAAAATAAATAATTTCAAAACTGAAATTGAACATATCAACGAAAACATAAAAGAGCAAAATTCAAATACTGAAAAAATAAATTACAACATGGAATCAATAGCTCAAAATATAAAAAATATAGGAACGGAAATTTCATCTTCAACAAAATCGTTAAAAGAACAAAATTCAAATAACACTTTTATTAACGATTATTCAAACACACTAAAAGAAACAGCTGACGAATTAGCAGAAAATTTTAAAAAATTTAAATTTTAATAAAATCTCCCCAATAAAAAAATCACACACTCTCATAATTAATTATCTAGTGTGTGATTTTTTCTTTACCATATACCATCCAGTTCTTCCTTTTGAATGGCTAAAATATTATCTTTATAAACTATATTTAAATGATTCAAATTTTCTTCTTCAATAATTTTTATTATATCAATGTAAAATTCTTTTCCAAAAATAAAAATTTTATCGTACTCTTTTAATAAAAGCTCTTTTCTAAAAATTTTCGAACAAAATTCCACCACTTTTTTAGGAACATTTTTAACATTTTCTCCTTTATAACACTTGATAAAAAAAGTTATATCATAATCTTCTTTAGATTTATCAACTCTTTTCCACGAATTAAAAATCCTATCGGCAATATTTCCGCCTCTTTTAAAAATATTAACCATAATTTTTCCATTAACAGATTCATGTATACCAGGATATTTAAAAACAATAAGACTTTTAGATTCATTTTTTCCTCTTTCCATTAATACTGGAGTTTTTATTTGACTCTCCCCTAAATTCAAATTTTTCTGATTATGAAAAGGACACTTTTTACAAAAATTACGAATAAACAAATCTCCCACACCCTTTTTATCGTTTTTTTTTGATAACTAATGTTTACTTTTTCTTATCTATTTTTCATTATATAATTAAAAATAATATAAATCAATATGAAAAAAGTAATAAAAAATTCCGAATAAATTCGGAATTTTTTATTAATATTATTATTTATTCAATCTAAAAGAAGATTCTACACCACCAATAATAGTAATACTTTTGGACAAACTCTCAAAAGGAAAACCTACTTCTACACCACCAAGTAAAGAAACCGTTTCAAAAATCTTCCAATCAAAATCAAAATTACTTTTTACGATTATACTTGTACTGCCATATATTTCTACGTTTTCCTGTAATTTAAAAGAACATTGCCCATTTAAAGATATTTCTCCATTTAAATCATTATTAAAAAAAGTAAAATTTATTAAAGGGGTTAAAATATTCGTTTCTTCATAAGTAATATCAGATGTTTCCTCTTCTTCATCCCAATTATAAATAGTCTCAGTTTCTTCAGAATAAAAAATATGACTATAAAATTTAAATTTTTCTTTATACAAACCAACCCCAGCAAAAACAGAAGCATCATTCCAGCCTTGACCATAACCTAATGCAAACTTAAAATCTCCTAAACTGCTACCAAGTTTAACATAAACAAATTCTGTAACTCCTATTTCCATTATATTCAAAATACCATAACTAAAACCCATGTTAGTACCATTAATATATCTTCCAGCCCCATTTTCCAAAACCCTTGGTTCGATAATATTAAAATTTGAAAAAACTGTCAGTGAAGCAACTAATATCAAAAAAATCAAAATCCTTTTCATATAACCCTCCCCAAACAAATTAATATTGTTAAAAAAATAATTTAACAACATTCGCTATTAATCAATTATATCATAAAATAATATTTCCATCCTTTATGAAAAAGATGAAAAAACATTTATTTTCAAAAAACAAATATTATTTTAACCTTTAACCTTTATAATTAAATAAAAACAACTATTTTTTGAGGTGCCTAAATGAAAAACATAATAAATTTAAAAAATAAATATAAACATAAAAATCGGCGTTTATCCAACCGCTGATATTTTTTATATCAGAATAACGCCGGGATAATTATATCTCGGCTTTTTTTATTTTTGGAGGTGATTTTTATGAGGAATAATATTTTCCTCTTGATCAAAATATTTAATGCAAATTTTTTTTAATAATAACCGTTTTTTTGCTTTTAATGTAGTGTAGTGTAGTGTAACAGCCACGCTGAACTGTGCACGGCGTTACAGCACAGGCAAAAACA
>CAYZNB010000012.1:0-31451 GCA_964478535.1 uncultured Thermotogaceae bacterium | reverse complement strand
AGCATTTACAAAAACCTGTCCACCCCGTCAACATTAAGTTGCCACCCCTCAAGAGGGGAATTAATTACAAATGCTTGTTTTAGCGTTATTTCTGATCAATTTTCTATTGATCAACGTTGTCATATGTACTGTAACGCCGTGCCTCCTTGGGAACGATAGTTGAACGGTAGTTGAGCAATCGTTTAACCATTGTTTAACCATTGTTTAACGCAAAAGATGAATGTTTTTGCCTGTGCTGTAACGCCGTGCACAGTTCAGCGTGGCTGTTACACTACATTAGAAGCTAAAAACGGTTAATATTAAAATATTTTTCCTTTCAACCAACTTTCAGATAAACTATCTTTATCTCTCAACATTTCCAAAAGATTTTACAATTGTATTTACAAGAGGTTTTAACTCTTTTTGTGCAATTAATCTTGCATATTCTGAATTTAACATTTCTTGAAACCATTTTTCAGTATTTGATTTTGGAATCAATAGATCTTCTTCACCAAAAGGACTTTTAGACATAGAATTTAAAACTGTTGAAAAAACTTGAGAAACTAACATTTCTGCTCCTTCTCTTTCGCTAATTTTTGAAAAAGAATTTTTATCAAGATTCATCATTGGATTAATCATTTTACATCACCACAACGTCGGCATAAATATAATTTGCCAATGAAAGATTTTGAAATATAGCTATTACATCTTGAGGTAAAGCACCAGCAGTTCTTAATGCTAACATTACATTATCTATAGTAGCTGGTTTTTCTCCTATTTCACCATTAGTAATACTTATAATAAAATTTCCATAGCTTAGAGTAAAGTCTGCGAATTTAACATTTCCGCCCATTACTACTGTACCAGTTTTTTCATTAATTATTATTTTGGCTTTCACATCGGGTTTAACCTCAATTTCTTCTATTAATGCTAAGAATGAAATAACATCGTCATAAAACAATTCTGGAATTTGAACTCTAATTGATGAAGGATCGGTGGCTCTTGCTATTCTGTTTGAAAAAGTATTATTTATTGCCATGGTAACTCTTGAAGCTGTTGTTATATCCGGATTATTTAAGTAAATTGTTACAGTATCTTCAGAAATGATGGTTGTAGGAATTTCTCTTTCTATAATAGCTCCTTGAGGAACTGAACCAACAACTCTATAATTCGTTTGTAAGTTCGCAGCTCCTCTGACAGATGCTCCGCCGGTTAAGACATTTCCTTGGGCTACTGCGTAAACTTGTCTATCCGCTCCATATAAAGGTGTTTGGATTAAAACTCCGTTTTCTAAAGAGGTTGAATTGCCTATAGCAGCTACGTTTACATCTATTCTCATTCCAGATTTATAGAATGCAGGAATATCAGCATAAACCATAACTAACGCAGTATTTCTCGTTTGCATTACAGAAGATAGCTCAATGCCTAAGTTTTTTATCATGTTTGTAATCATTTCAGAAGGAATATTTCCAGTATCTCCTTTTCCATCAAGACCGGTTACGACACCTATTCCAAATAATTGATTGTCTCTAACACCTCTGAAAGTTGAAATATCTTTTAATCTTACATTAAATGAGAATATCATAGTTAAACTCAATAAAAATATTAGAATTATTAGCATTCGTTTCAATTTCAACACCACCTAAAAGAAAAGATTTGAAATTCCAGATAATATCCAGGAAGTCCAAGAAGGTTCATTTGGATCTTGTTGGAAAACAATATCCCCATCGTACCATATTTGGCTATTTAAAAGATTTATTGAATTTGCTATTCCCGAAGGGCTAATATCTTTTTTAGATAAATATCCCTGTACAATCATTCTTTTTCTATCGTTTCCAATTTTTATTTCTTTTTCGCCTCTTACTTTAAATAATTCATTTTCTTCATCTACTATTTTTACCGAGATAAAAAAATCTACATTTGTTTGAGATTGTGCCTGACTAGGTTTATTTTCAATATTATTTAATTGCGATGGATCGGTTGATCCAAGTGGTAAAAATGTTTGAAGAGAAATTCCACCAATGTTTGAAAATATAGAATTTAAAGTTCCAACCGCAGGATCTTTATAATTAGCGGTATCATCTGAAAAAGCCATATTTGAAGTTTCTGAAACAGTAAGTTGAATAACATCTCCAATTGAGTAAATTCTTTTGTGGACAAATATAGAAGAATTTTCTTCATTTGATTTTTGATTAGTCCATAAAGATGTTGAACTTACGATTAAAGAAATATTTAAAATGAATAGCAAAACTAAAATTTTTTTATTCACTATTCCACACCTCCAATTGATACTAATAATACGGGGCCTTCTTTTAAAACGCCAGTTATTGTTGTGCCTGTTTCAATATTTCGTACAGAAATAGTTTCACCATAGTTCGAGTTTGACATAACTCTTCCCCACGTTTTAACTTCAATATTTTCATATTTCACAATTACGGGAATTATATCACCCGATTTTACATCTGGAATTTTTCTTAAATATATAGGGTTTAAAATTTCATCAATAATCATATTTTTACTTGTTGAATATTTATTAAACAAAAAATTTTCTGATTTAATTGGAATAAAAGCGAGTTCTAAAATATTGATTGAACTTTCTTTAGTGTTTTCAAGAGTAACTAAAGAATTTCTTGAAACATTTTCTGAAAACACAAGGACATTTTCATATTTTGCTACTTTTATAATATAATTTGAATAAAACAATTTATTTGATGAATCTCTTATAGACATGCTTATATATAAATTATCTCGATTTAAACTAATAGAATTAACATTAAAAGAAGATATATTTTTTGGTATATTTCTACTTGTGATCGATAAAATTTCAAGTTCTTCATCATAATTTTTTACTATTTTTTCAATATTTTTTTCGATTTCAATAATTTCCTCTTCAAAAACTTCTTCTATTTTTTTTATAACAATTATATCGCTTTCAAAAATTAATTCGTAATCATTATAATAAATATTTAAAAATCCTGTTAATGTTCTTTGCAAAGTAACTCTATCATATTGTATAGAATCATTTATTATGTAAGAAATTATTCTGTCTTGTAGTATTTCTGGGAAAATATCTTTCAATGAAAAAATATTATCTTCAGAATAAACAATTTCAGGAACTCTAAATATTTGTTGAGAAAAAAGAAAGGAAGATATAATTAAGAAAAAAGATATCAAAAAGTTTTTTTTCAACTTAAATCATTACCTCTTAAGTCCAGCTACGGTTCTTAACATTTCATCTGCTGTAGTTATTGATTTTGAATTTATATCATAAGCTCTTTGAGCTACTATCATTTCTACCATTTCTTTTACAACTTCAACATTAGATTTTTCAAGATGTTCTTGTTCTAAAAGGCCATAACCATCTTGTCCAGGGATTCCTTCAACTGGTTCGCCAGATGCAGGAGTTTCTTGATAGAGATTATTTCCAAGTGGTTTAAGACCAGATGGATTAATAAATCTAACTAAAGTTATATTCCCTAAGTTTTGAATGCCACCATCACCTAATTGAACACTTACAATACCATCAGGAGAAATATTAATTCCTGTAGCATTTTCAGGAACAACAATATTAGGTATTGTTAGAAGGCCATTGCTTGTAACTAATCTTCCTAAAGCATCAATTTTTAATGCGCCATCTCTTGTATATCCTATTCTTCCGTCTTGTTGTTGAACTTGAAAGAAACCATCTCCCATAATTGCTAAATCTGTAGAATTTCCAGTTTGCTCAATATTTCCTATTGAAAATATTCTGTGTGTTGCTGCCATTCTTGTACCGTGACCCACATACAATCCTGTAGGCAAAGTAGAATCTTGAGCGGTAGGTGTCCCAGCTTCTTTAACAGCTTGATAAAGAAGATCTTGAAATTCCGCTCTTTGCCTTTTAAAACCAGTTGTATCAACATTTGCTAAATTATTTGCTATTATATCTAATTTTCTTTGTTCAGCATTCATACCAGTAGCTGACGAATAAAGTGATACTAACATAAATTAATCCCTCCTATTTATCCTCTTGAAGATATTTCAATTATCTTTGCATTTAACGAATCGTGAGTAGTAACGGCTTTTTCTAATATATCAAATTTTCTTTGTGCTTGAATCATTTTCACCATCTCGTTTAAGGCATTAACATTGGAACTTTCGGTAAAAAATTGTTTTATCGAAAATTCATTATCGTTTATTATTTCTTCTCCGGAGAATAAATTATTTCCTAATTTATAATAATTATTTAAGTCAATTATGTTTAAAAATAAATCTGTACCTGCAATATTTCCATTTTCATAAACAGAGAAATTTTCGGTAATAATTATGGGATTATCTAGTTTATCTAACACATAATCCCCTTCATTTGTTACTAAATACCCTTCGCCATTCATTTTAAACTCTCCATTTCTTGTATAAAAAAATTCATCGCCTCTTTGGATTTTAAAAAATCCTTTACCTTCAATAGCGAAATCTAAAGGATTCAAAGTTTCTACAAACGCTCCTTGAGTAAAATCTGTATAGACTTCATCAAGAACTACGCCTTGATTAATTTCACCTATCTTCATGCCTTTTAAGTCGTTTTTGTTATAAACATTAATTTGACTATCGAGAATAGCTTTAAAAACATTTTGATCTTTTTTAAATGCAGTTGTGTTTGCGTTAGCTAAATTATTAGAAATTGTGTTCATTTCTGCAAAAGAATTTAGCATACCCATACCTGCTGTATAAATACCTCTCATAAAAATTCCTCCTGAAATTTTACTGTAATTGCATTCTATTTAATAATTCTATATCTTCCAGTAAAATTCCTGTACCTTTAGCAACAGTTAAAGAAGAATTTTCTACAGTAAAAGTTTTAACCCCAGTTTTTTCTTCTATAGTTTTGTCTAAACCTCTAATTTTTGCTACTCCGCCAACAAGAATTATTCCATTTTTCATAATATCGGCGGCAAGTTCAGGTGGAGTTCTTTCTAAAACATTTTTTATTTTTAATACGATATCATTTATTACAGGTTTAACCGCTCTATAAATATCATCAGAATTAATTTGAATAATAGCAGGAAGACCTGTTTTTATGTCTTGGCCTTTTATTGAAATTTCAAGAGTTTCTTCTTCAATATGAGCTTTTCCTATTTCTATTTTTACTCTTTCTGCAGAAGCAGTTCCAATTAAGAATCTATAAGTTTTTTTTATATATTTTATAATTTCGCTGTCCATAGCTTCTCCTGCAAGTTTTATGGATTCACTTATAACAGTTCCGCCGAGACTTATTACAGCAATATCTGTAGTTCCTCCTCCAATATCAACAATCATGTTTCCGTCAGGTTTTAAAATGTCAATTTCACACCCTACAGCCGCTGCAAGAGGTTCTGAAATTAAATAAGTTTTTGCAGCACCTACTTTTTCAGCAGCTTCTCTTACAGCTCTTCTTTCAACATCTGTAGTTAATGCAGGAATTCCGATAATTAAATTAGGTTTTGAAAAATTCATGCCTTTTTTTGCGCGTTTTAAAAAATATCTTAAAACTTCTTCTATTACTTCAGGGTTTGTAATTACACCATCTTGTACAGGCCTAACAATTAATATTTGTTCAGGTGTTTTTCCTACCATTTCTTTGGCTTCTACGCCTATAGCTATAATTTTATTTTTCTTTTTATCATAAGCAACAACTGAAGGTTCTTCGATTATTACGCCTTCATTTCTTTTATAAACAACAAAAGTAGCTGTTCCAAGGTCTATTCCCAAGTCATGTTTTGCCATAAAATATCCTCCTGTTTTCCTTTATTTTTAAGGATTATGTTTACAAAAAATTCAAAATTCTATTTTTTCGTTATAAGAAATTTGTTCAAATAAGGTATCTTTTTTTGTTTTTAAAACTAAATCGTATTCTTTAGATAAATCATTAATTAGGGATGTGCTTTTGAATCCTTCTTTAAAATAATACCAGAAAATCCAAGGGTTTTCACAATATATTTCAAAAGTATAATTTTTTTCTAAAGGTTTTATAGCAATGTTGAAAACAAGTAATTTTTTATCAAATAATAAATTAGTATTTGCATTATATATTTCCTGTTCTTCAAGCTCTATACCTTTATTTGATTGTAAAAAAACAGATAAAATTAACGAGCTACTATTAGAATCTTTTGATTTTTTAATTTTTTTTGAAGTAGTATTTTTTTTAAAACTTTGAAAAAGTTGTTTTGAAGTTAAACGTTCGTCGACAAAAAATACTTTACAGTTAAACAAATCTTTTAATTTTATAGCATCATTAATTACATTAAAAGTTTGTGTTGAATATCTTCCCGACATAGAAAATGGCAAACCAAAAACAAGCAAATCATTTTTGCTTATATTTTCAGTTTTTAGAAAATCGATAACTTTTTCTTTTTTTACAGCACATAAAGGAGTAGAAATTTTTAATATTTCATTTGCTCGTGAAAACCCCCAATTACTTTCTCCGTGATCTATTCCAAATATTTTCATCGTTTTAACAACTCATCAATTATATCATTTTTTAATAAAATTGAATTGTATTCTAATTTTTCTCTTCTTAATAAGGGTTCAACTTTATCTAAATCTTCGTTATTGATAGCTATTACTAACAATTCTTTTTCGAAAAGAGTTTTTGGACCAGGAAACAATTTAGAAAAAATTTTTTCTTTTTTGAGTTTATTAAAAAAATCAAATAATAAATTATTATCGGTAATTTTTATTATTGTATTCAAATCTAAAGTTGTTTTCAAATTTTACACTCCTTTTGTTTTTGATTCTGAAAGGTCTGTTTTAAAAAGTTCCATGAAATTTTTAGTGTCAAGATTCTTAAAAAAATCTATAGATTCTTTTAAGATCCATTTGTCTATTATACTTTCTTTGAACTTCACACTTTTATGAATGAGATTTAAATCAAAAGGTTCAAGTATTTCAAAAATATTTGAATTATTTACGATCATACCAGAATCAATTAATTCATCTAAAACTATTTTAGCAAATTCTGAATCACCTTTAAAAAGGGTTAAAACTATTTCGTGTTCTTTTAAATTGGGGTTGTTTTTTATGTAATCATAAGTTTGTTTTAAAATATTTTGTGACGGATAAATTCTTGAAAATTCATAAGATAAACGAGTCTTAAATTTTTCATCATAAGCAAGTACAAATTTTATCTTATTTTTTGTGGAAGCCCAAGAAGAAACGAGATCTAGTAATTCAAGGCGCGTTTTAGGAATATCTAGTAAAATAAAAAGCGGTTTAGAACCATTCATCTCCATTCCTATTCCGTTATTTGAATAAGAAGTAATTAAAATAGGTATTGAAGATTTTTTAAGACTTTCGCGTGCAATTAATTTTTTTGATAATTCAAAAGCATTATGATATGTTTTTATATTATCTTTCATAAGATTAAATTTTTCAAAAAACATTTTGCTTAAAATTTCCTGCTTTTTTTTATCGTTTATAGCGATAATTTTTGATGAAGGCTCTTTCAAGTATTCTTCTAAGAGAGAAAATAATTTTTTGTCTTCTTTAATAACTTCATAATTTGAAACACTAACATTAGAAACAAGTATTTTGAAACCTGCTCTTTTAAGATATTCTTTTAAAGTACAATGAAATATCGTTCCGAGTATAATTATGTTAGTTTTTTTGTATACTATGTATTTTCTAAACTCTGAATATTCAGGTACATTAGTAATTGCTGGATGGAGCATAGAATAATAAGGCTCGTCAACTATTATAAAAAATTTATCTGAAGAAAAATTTTTTAAATTGTGAAAAAAAGCAGGAACTGTTACGAATAATATTTGCTCATTCGTCAATATTCTATTGTTAATTCTACTTTTAAAATTATAATACATTTTTGAAGAAGGTAAATAATTACATAAAGAATTATAAGTATGTTCTAAAGTCATATGAGAAGAACTCACTATAACTATTTTTTTATTTTCTGAAAGTATATTTGTAATTTTTTTTAACATTGTAGCTATTTTAATTTTTACAGGTAAAAACATTGAAATTTTATCGTTGTTTAAGTTGGAATTTATAACCTCTATTTTAGAAATTTTTGAAATCTCTTCTTTTAACAAAGGATTAGAATCAAAATGATTTAAATCTTCGTTTAAGTGTTCTGTTTCAAGAAGTTCAGCATCCTTTAAGTAGAATCTTAAAAATTTATATTTCATATTGTAGGAATTTTCCTGACGAAAATTACCTACTATATTTAAATTAACACTTTGCGGATTATTGAAGCGGAGATCTTTTAAATTGGAAGCCAAACCATATCCAATAATATCTAAAATGAAATCTTTTTTATTCCGGATTTTACCCGCAAAGCTTTCAATAGCATTTCCAAAGAATTTCATGTTTTCTACTTTCACTTTATTCATGAGAAAAACAGGTTCGTGATTTTTATAGCCGAAAGGTTCAAGTTTTTCAATGTCATCAAAAAAACCTGCCCAAATTTTATCTATTTCCATATCGACAAAAACTTCTGAAATGGGTATTTTTTCTCCATAAAGTGTGTTATAAGATTGATTAACTTCATTTCTTAAACTTTCAATGTTATCAACATTTAAGCTAAATCCAGCAGCTAATTCATGGCCGCCAAATTCATTAAAAAGATTTTCTTGAGGAGCATTTTTAAATATTTCAATTAAATTTAAACCTTGAGGACTTCTCGCAGAACCTTTGCCAAAGGGAGGTTCTTTAGAAATCATTAAAACTGGTTTGTTGAATTGTGCAGACAACTTCGAAGCCACTATTCCTAAAACTCCTAAATGCCAATTTTCTCCGCTTAATACAAGAACTTTATCGTTTTCAAACTCTGGGTTTATATCAATCATGCTAAGTGCATATAAATAAATTTCTTTTTCTTTTGATTGTCTTTTAGTGTTAAGTTTTATTAGTGCAGAAACATTTTTTGATATTTCCTGAGAATCTTGAGAAATCAAAAGTTTAAAAGCAGTTTCTGCATCCGCCATTCTTCCTGCTGCATTAATTTTAGGGGCAACTTTATAAGCTATTACATGTGATTTGATTTCGCATGGAGTTATTTTTAATTCTCTTAATAAAGCTTCTACACCTTTTAATGGAGATGTTTTAAGCTTTTCAAGGCCTTTTTTTACAAAATATCTATTTTCTGAAAGCAAAGGAACAATATCTGCAATAGTACCAATTGCTACTAAATCTATATATTTGTAAGGATCAAAATTAACATTTTTAAATTTTGAAGATAAAGCCATTAAAAATTTAAATGCTACACCAACGCCTGCTAAACCTCTAAACGGATATTCGCTATCTTTTCTTTTAGGGTTAATTATTGCATCAGCGTTTGGAAGATTTTCTTGCGTTTCATGATGATCAGTAACGACAATTTTCATTCCTAAACTTTTAGCGTAGTCTATTTCCTGAATTGAAGATGTTCCGCAATCTACAGTAACAATATTTTTATATCCTTTTTTTTGAAATTCAGATATAGCATCCATATTTAAGCTATACCCTTCATCCATTCTAGAAGGAATGTAGGCATCTACTTTAAACCCTAGATCTTTTAAACCTAAATACAAAATTGCCGACGAAGTAACACCATCGACATCATAGTCTCCAAAAATTAAAACCTGCTCTTCTTTTTTGAAGATATCAATTAATATATCCGTACCTTTATCCATATCTTTCATTAAAAAAGGATCAAAAACCATTTTTTCATCTGGATCTAAAAATTCTTTTGCTTCCAAATAATCTGTAATTCCCCTTGAAACAAGTAATTTTCCGAGAAATTCAGAAACTTCAAGTTTTACTGCCAAATCTCTGGCGATTTTCAGATTATTCTCATAATCAGAATCCCCAGGATCCCAAAAAACCCTCCATTCATTTTTCATATTAAATTTCTCCTTTCTATTTTCTTTTTTATTATATTATACAGCAATTATTGTCAAATAACAATATAATATTAGAAATGTAATTTTAATGTTTTGTAAAATCATTTGAAGATTAAAACTTATTAATATTTTGAAAAAATTTTAATAAAAATAAAATCTTTTTAGTGTTATAATAAATATGTAGTGAAAAGTTGGAAAGTTTGAAAATTGGTCAGCATACAGTTGGACTGTGAAACATTAAAAACTAAAAAATATTATCAAAAAACCAATTCTTACTGTTTGTGAGTTTTAATAAAAAAGCGCATTTCTTTTTGCTATATAATTCAATTCAATAAATAAAATTATAAATTAATATAAATTTTGGAGGGGAAAAATGAAAAAAATAGCTATTATTACTACAGGTGGAACTATAGCGATGGCACATGATCCGGTTTTAGGAGTTTTACCTTCGGATACAATAAATAAAAAATTAAATGATATTCCGCAGTTGAACAATATCGCAGAGACTAAATTGATTGAATTTTCTAACATACCGAGTCCGCATATTACTCCTAAACATATGTTAGAATTATCGAAGCTTGTAAATAAAATTATTAAGCAAGATGATTTTGACGGAGTTGTTATAACTCATGGAACAGATACATTAGAAGAAACAGCATATTTTTTAGATTTGACTATTGATGTGAATAAACCGGTAGTATTAACAGCTGCTATGAGAAATTGGAATGAACCTAGTACAGATGGACCGCTTAATTTAATCGCTTCGGTTAGAGTTGCTTGTTCTAATGCATCAATAAGAGAAGGAGTTTTAGTTTGTCTTAACGATGAAATTCATGCGGCTAGAGAAGTTACAAAAACATATACAAGTAATGTAGCAACTTTTGATTCTCCGGGATATGGTCCGTTAGGAGTTGTAGATGAAGATCAAGTAATATTTTTTAGAAAATCTTTGGTTAGAATGCATATAAAAAGTGATAATATTGAAGATAAAGTAGCTTTAATAAAAACATATACAGGGGATGATGGAAGTATAATAAAAATGCTTCCTGAACTCGGATATAAAGGTGTTGTAGTTGAGGGATTTGGACGAGGAAATGTCCCTGAAAGAGTTGCGGAAGCATTATTTGAACTTGTGGATAAAAATATTCCAGTTATAGTTGTTTCTAGATGTTTTAAAGGGCGTGTTTTAGGGGTTTATGGGTATAAAGGAGGAGGGGCAAATTTAAAGAAACATGGGATAATTTTGGGTCAAGAAATTTCAGGCCCTAAAGCAAGAATAAAATTGACAGTTGTTTTGGGAAAAACTAAAAATTTAGATTCAATAAGGAATTATTTTGAATTTCAAAATAAATGAGGTGTTTACAATGAATAAAAGGATTATAGCAGGGCTTTTTTCAGTAGGTTATTTAGCTCTCTTTTTTGTCACAGGAGTAATTTCAATGAGAGTTTTTTCCACTATAGCTTTTTCCATAGGAGTTGTATTAATTGCAGAACTCTTTTCAAAAGTTTTTACATATTTTTTAAAAATACCAAAAAAAATAGCTATAATCTTAGCTCTTTTAATAATTTTTGTAGGAGTAACTTTCCTAATGTTTTTTTTAATTCCAGCAGTATTTAATGAAGTAAGAAATTTTGTATATTTTATAAATAGTTTTTTTGTTAATAAAGAATGGGAAGTGCTTTTTAGAGAGGGTTTTCCTTTTCCTGAAATTGAAGCTAATATTACAGAATTTTTACTTTCCGCAAGACCAAAAATAATAGATTTTATTAATGAGTGGCTTGTAACACTACCAAATTTTGGACAGCAATTAGGAACATTTTTATTTTTTCTTGTACTGATAACTGTTTATTTGAGTTTTTATCTTGATTCTTTTAAAGCAAGTATACATAAAATTTTTCCGAAATCTACTCGAAATATAGCAAGAATTTTTTTAAAAGATTTATATAATAATTTGAATCATTTTGTAATTTCTACAATTTTTGCTTCATTATTTGTAGGAGTAGGAGCTTTTGTTTCCATGAATTTTTTAGGTATAAGATATTCACTTCTTTTGAGCTTTTGGGCAGCTATGACTAATTTTATACCTATAGTAGGAGTTGTACTTGAATTTATTCCTTTGATAATAGTAGGTATTTCAAGTGGTCCAGTAAAAATGTTAATATTGTTGATAATTATGTGTGTTTTACATGGAGTGGCATTTATTTTCTTCCTTCTTTTTATGAAAGGTAGAGCACGAATTAATCCTGTAGGAGTTATTTTATGTATCTTGATTTTTGGGGCAGCTTTTGGGTTTGTAGGTTCTTTAATAGCCGCACCATTATCGCTTGTTATTAAAGTTTTTTGGAAGCATTATGTGCAACCTTTTTTAGAGAGGGGTTGAAATTAGTTGAAAAAATTTTTAATTTTTATTATGATATGTGTAAATGTTTTTATGTTTTCTTTGAGTTTGGAAGAGATTTATACATTATCTAAAAGGCAAGAAACTTTAGACAGGTCTTGGACAGAGCTTTTAAAATATATGCAAGAAAATCCTGAAGATAAAAATATTGAGAATTATGGGCAAAAAATTTCCGCTAAAATTTATATTAGAGAAAAATACGGGAGATACAATTTCATAAATTCAATTATTTCTGAAGATTTAAGAATGTTCGGAACGTCTTTAGCTGTTCTTGATAAAAATTTAAAAATAGAAAAAGAGTTTACTGAAAAAATACTGTTAATATTTCCAGAATTAAGCAACAATATAAAAAATATATTTGAATCTGGAATTTTTAATGAAACATATTATAAAAATTTTTACAGATTAGATGGGTTACAAAAACTTGTAATGCCGAATTCTTATATGCCTTTTTTAAAAACTTTTGTAGAAAGTTCTATATCCTCTCCTTCATTTTTAGATGATTCTTTAGAAATGTTTGTGATTGTATTTGTTCAGAGAAATAGTTTAATCAGATTAAACGAAATCATATTAGATAATGAATTTCTTTTAAATGAAAGTGATTATTCTGGGGCATATAAGCTTTTGACTTTTTTAAATAATAATAATATTATAAATGAAACGAATCTTGTTGTTTATAGAAGATTAGAAAAATATTACTCTTTAAGAAATAAATTATCTTCTCTTAATAATTCAGTATTTTTTGTGGAAAAGAATGAGATGAAATCATTTGTTGAAGAAACTATATCTTTAGGAGAAGAGCTTATAAATTTAAGAACAGAAAAAAAATTATTGGAATCATTATATTTTTCTTTATTAAAGACATTAAATTCAAGAATTATTAATTTTAATGAGCATCTTTTTGTAGAAAAAGATATAAATGAAATAGTAAACAAGTTTGATAATGATGTTAACAATGAATTGATTAAACTTTCTGTTAATTTAAGCACATTATCAAATAAAATCCCGTCAATCAATGAAACAGATTCTGAACAGAATACGCACTCAGAAGAAAATGAAAAAAACTTATTTTCAAACATTCCATTGATTATAAAAATATTTTTGGGAATTATTATTTTAATTATTTTAATAATTTTAAGTTTTGAACTTTTGCCAAGTTATAGAAAAGTAGATTTTTTATGCGGCATAGGGTTTGGAAAATATGCTGCAAGAATTGCTGAAAAAATTGTTTTGAAACATCCATATGATTATAAAGCTTATTTATCTTTAGCCAAAGCTTTTGAAAAATCAGGAGATTACAATTCTTCAATAAATACATATAAAAATGCGATGAAAATAAAAGAAAAAAATGAAAATTTAAAGGATGAAAGATTATGAATATTTTAAGTTTATCAGCCTCTATGAAAAATGTTATATTAACTATGTTATTAAATGAAAAAATAATAAAAAGAGAGATATCTGGAACAGGTTCTGGCTCAAAAATATTAGAAAAAACAGAAAAAATTTTAAAAGAAAATAAAATGAATCTTGAAGATATAAAATTATTTGGAATAGATATAGGGCCGGGATCCTTTACAGGAATTAGAATATCTATTGCAGCTTTGCAAGGATTACTTTTTTTGAGAAAATATTTTGAAATAAGAACATTTTGTTCTACAGATTTAATAAATAATTCTTTTTATAATTTTGAAAATATAAAAAAGAGAGCTGTTTTAAAAAAGGCTCGTGAAGATTTTGCTTATTTGTCGCTATATGATGAAAGAAAAAGAGTTTTTGGTCCTGAAATGATAGAAGGAAAAGAACTTAAAGAAATGCTTGAAAATTACGTGATTTTGGGTGAAGAAAGCAAACATTTTATAGATAAATATAATCTTTCAAACAAATATTATGATGTAGAAATTTCACCAGAAAGTATTATTGAATTATCAAAAAATGGAAGATTAGAAAAATTAGAAAATTTAAAACCGCTTTACCTTCAAAAACCTGTGGCGGTTGAGAGTTTTGAAAAAAAACATAATACAATCATAGATGAAAGTCATTGGAGCTGATAATAATTAAAGCAGTAATAATAGATGGATATGTTGATGAACCTGCAGTTTTAGGTGTTCCGCCGTATGTTTCGCCTTATATTAGGTATAACGCAGGTGCTTTTTTTTCAAATGGTATAGAAGTAGATTATTATACTATAGATCAAATAAGAGAGCTTGATTTTTTTCAATTTTTAAACAATTATGATTATTTAGTAATAATAGCAGGAACAACAGTTCCTGGTCATTATTTTAGAGGTAGTCCCATAACACTTAATGAAATAAAAAAGCTTTTTACAATTAACAAAAATCCTTTAAGAGTATTAGGCGGGCCAATAACAAAAGGTTATACAATAACTGGAGGTAAAGCAGCGAAAGTAATTGCTGATTATTTAGAAGAAGAATACGACTATATCGTTGAAGGTTCCCTTGAAAATTTTCTCTTAAAATATCCGATTTCAGAAGATTTCGATTTAAAATCAAAGTCTTCATATGAAATAACAGATAAATTATCAGTTATGGGAGCAGAAATACTAAAAAAGCATCCGTTTTATCCAAATATAATTGTTGAGTTAGAAATATCTAAAGGTTGTGATCGTACAGAAGGGTTCTGCTCTTTTTGTACTGAACCTTTGATGTATGGAATTTATAATGAAAGAAAAGTTGAAAATATTATTGAAGAAATAAAAGCTTTGAATAACATTGGAATAAAAAATTTTAGATTTGGAAGAAGTGCGAATTTTTTAGCCTATGGAAAAACATTCAATAAAGGAAATCCGAACCCTAAAATTTTTGAAGAATTATATTCAGAAGCTTTTAAATATTCTGAAATACTTCACACCGATAATGCTAACCCTAAATACATTGTAGATAATGAAAAGGAAGTAAGAAAAATTCTTGAAACTATAGTAAAATATAATTCGGCTGGTGATGTTCTTTCATTTGGTGTTGAAAGTTTTGACGAAGAAGTAATAAGAGAAAATAACATCTCTATATTTCCGGAGGAAACTTTTAAAGCTATTAAAATTGTAAATGAAATAGGCGGTATAAGAGATAAAAATAATGTTCCGAAGCTTCTTCCAGGAATAAATATTTTATATGGATTGATAGGAGAGACAAAAAAAACATATGAAAAAAACAAAAGTTATTTAGAGAAAATTTATAGTTCGGATATGTTAGTAAGAAGAATAAATGTAAGGCAAGTTATGGAATTTCCTAACACTAAACTTGCGAATTCTAAAGATAAGAAAAAAGTTTCAAAAAAATTATTTTTTGATTTTAAAAATTTTATGGAAGAATATAACAATAAGATGATTCAAAAAGTTTTTCCCATGGGGACTGTTTTGGAAAACATAATTATTGAAAAAAAAGCAAATATTTCTTTTGGAAGACAGCTGGGAACATATCCAATATTATGTGGAATAAATAAGGAAATAGAATTATATAAAAAAATTAATGGAATTGTAGTTAATCATGGTTCAAGGTCTTTAACAGTAGTAGAAAAACCATTTTCTTTTGAAAAAAGCACTTTAGAAGAAATTACAGCTATAAAAGGAATTGGGAAAAAAGCTGCACAAAAGATAAAATTTGAAAAAAATATAGAGTTTTTAGAAAATAAACAAAAAGAAATAATAATGAATTTGTCGAAAATAATATAAATTTATTCAAATTAAAAGGGGGTATTATCATGAAAAAAGCATTTTTTTTGTTAATGATTTTTGTAATGAGCACAGTATTTTTTGGAAGTATTTTAACCAATACCGACAGTCCCTTTGAATTAAAATTATCTTATGAAAATGGGTTTATAAAAATTTTTGAACATACGTTATCATTTGGTTCTTTAGAAGCAGGTAATACTGTATTTGATTATGTAGAACAAGGTGGGCAAGAAATTTTATTTCCTTTTGAAAGATTAAGTGCAGAAATTATTATAAACAAAAGACACAATTTAACTTTTTTATATCAACCTTTAACTATAGAAACAAAAGTACCACTTAAAGAAAACATAAAAATTGCTAATGTAGAATTTAATAAAGAAGGAGAAAATGATGCGTTGTATCTTAAATATGGTTTTCCATTTTGGAGATTCAGTTATTTATATAACTTTATTCACAATGAAAAACTTGAGTTTGGTTTAGGAGTTTCTCTTCAATTAAGAAATGCTTCGATAATATTTGAAAAAAATGATGGCTCATCAATAACAGTAGGACAAAATTTAGGGCCAGTTCCTATATTGAAAATTAGAGGGAAATATACACTAGACAACAACTTATATTTTGCAGCAGATTGCGATGGTTTTTATGCTTCAAGTGCATGGATTAATGGGGCAGATTTTGATTTTGAAGGTTCTGTATTTGATTTATCTTTCAGAGTGGGAGGAAATATGACGGAATATCTTGAAAGTTTTTTAAGTATAAGATATTTTGGCGGAAGCGCAGTTGGAGTATCTCAATACGAAACTGCGAGATGGAGCGAAAGTGCAATTGAAGAAGCCAATATCACTTCAAATATTATTAAAAGTATGATTATATCATTAGGATTTATTATAAAATAAACGCATAAAGGATGGGAAATATGGCGACAATTAGAAAAGTTGAGAAAAAAGATAAAGAACAAATTCTTGAAATATCTAGTAAAATTTGGGAAGGCAATGATTTTATACCAAAAGTATTTGATAAATGGATTGAAGAAAAAGTTGGCGAATTTACAGCAATAGAAGAAGAAGGAAAAGTAGTGGCTTTTTCAAAATTGAACGATTTTGGAAATAATGTAGGTTGGCTTGAAGGTTTGAGAGTACATGAAGATTACAGAGGGAAAGGATATGCAAAATTAATTACAGAATATTATATGGAAAAAGCAAAAAAAGAAGGCTATGAAAAACTTCATCTTGCAATATATAAAGGCGAAGGAAGGAAACACTTAATTGAAGATTATGATTTTCATACTATTTTAAAACTTAAATATTATGATACTGTAGAAAAGAAAAATTTTGAAACAAATAAAAAAATTGTATTAGCAAAAGAAGAAGATAGCTTATATGATTATGTAATAAATTCAAAAGAGTATAATGAATACAAAGGTTTTTTCAATTTTGATTGGAGTTTTAAACATATTAATGAAAAATTGATAAATCAGCTTTTAAAAAGAGAAGAAATATTTATTCTGAAAGAAAATAATGAGATAAAAGGAATGATAATCTTAAGTTCTTACAACAATAAAGAAAATTCTCTTGCCGTATCATTTATATCAGGAGAAGATCATTATGAGGATTTACTGAAATTCGCATTCAACAAATTTTCAGAAAAAACAGACAACAAATCAATTTTATTAATGTGTCCTGAAAATTTAATATTCATAAAAAAGAAAGCTAAAGAATTAGGGTTTAAATGTTTTAATCAACTAAATTCAGACGTGTGGTTATTAGAACACAAAGTAACAAAAAAATAATTATTTTTTAAATTTTTAAAATGAGTTAAATTTTAATTGATATTTATGTTTTTTTTATGTATAATTTTATTAGAGTAATATTAAAATATTTTTAGGGGTGTGATCTTATGAAAATCGGAGTAATCAGTGATACTCACGGTTCTGTAAAGTGTTTTGAAAAAGCAATAGATTTGTTAGGAAAAGTAGATAAATATATTCATCTTGGAGATTATTTATATCATGGACCACGAAACCCTTTGCCAGAAGACTACGACCCAAAAAAATTAGCAGAAATAATGAAAAAATATAACATCTCTTATATTTCTGGAAATTGTGATTCGCCAGTTGATAACTATGTTTTGGAAATTCCGGAATTTAAATATTACAGTGTTGAATCTTATGGGGATTTTTCATTCTTTTACACGCATGGCTACTCCCCTTCTTTAAAGGACGCTATTGAAATGGCTGTGGATAAAGAGTGTCATTTTTTATTTCACGGACACACTCACGTTTCAGGAGTTCATGAAAAAGAAGATATAGTTATTGTAAATCCAGGTTCAACCTCTTTACCAAAAGAAAACACTCCAAAAAGTTGTTGTCTTATCGAACTTGTAAAAAACAAAGTGATTATTAAATTGATAAATTTGGATAATGGAGAATTTTATTTTTCAAAAGAATATTACGAGAAGTAATTTTTGTTTAAATAAGTAGTCGGAGGTTTTATGAATAGTTTAATAAAAGAAATAAATTTGATTCAAAATGAAGTAAAAGAGGAAATAAAAAAAAGACATGAAGAATTTAAATATATAGGAAAAAACGGAACAGAAGAAGAATTATTCTCAGAATTATGTTTTTGTATTATGACAGCTAATTGGAGTGCAAAAGGTGGAATAAAAGCACAAAAACATATAGGGGCTAAAAATTTTGTAAAACTATCTTTAGATGAAATGAAAGTAAAATTAAAAGAAGTTGGACACAGATTTCCTAATGCAAGAGCTGAGTATATAGTAAGTAATAGATGGATTATTGGAAGTTTAAAAGATTTGTTAAAAAAAGATTCTAAAGTGGCAAGAAAGTATTTAGCGGAAAATGTAAAAGGTTTAGGTTGGAAAGAATCTAGTCATTTTTTAAGAAATGTTGGAAAAAATGATTTAGCTATTCTTGATAAACATATTTTGAAATTTATGTATAACAATAAGCTTATAGATGAAATTCCAAAATCAGGTTGGAACGAAAAAAAATATATTTATCATGAGAAAAAACTTCAGGAATTATCCGATTTGACTAAAATTGAGTTAGGGTTACTCGATATATATTTATGGTATTTAATAAAAAATAGTGTAGATAAATAAAATGGCTGCGAACGCAGCCATTTTATTTTAGCGTATATTGTCTTTTGCTTTTTTTACACATTTTTTACTATGCCATTTACAACAACATAAATATTTTTATAGATGAGTATTTATTTAACAAAAACATTTTCAAAATTAATGCCTTATGTTTTTAAATGTAGTGTAACAGCCACGCTGAACTTTGCACGGCGTTACAGCATTTATGACAATATTGATATTTATTAGATAATTTTTGGATAATCATAAATCTGTTTTTTAATATTTGATTTTTTACTCGATAATATTTTTAATACGCACAATGCAAAAACATTAAAACCTGATAATAATGAAGTAGTAAATAATGAATAAAATTATTAGTTGGAAAGTTGGAAAGGAAAAGCGTTAAAAGTATATAATAGTGAAGTAGTAAATATTGAATAAAATAAACGCAAACAAGATCAAATTTTCTAAAAAACAGATTTCGCTCTGAAAAAAAAGGCTAAAAATAGCAAACTCGCTACGCTCAGACATGCTATTTTCTGACGCATTTTTTTATCCGCTCAATTGTTTTTTGACGAAAATTCTCAATTGCTCGCTACTTTATTTTATCCATATTTACTGTCAAAGCATAATAAAAAAAATTTAGAATGGTTTTTCCTTAAAAAAATAAAAACTATTATGCGTTTAGTTTCTGTCAAAATTGGTGATAATACTCATCTTTATAATACTAGTGTTTACTGATACTAATAAACTTAATGCTAAAGATATTTTTTTATTATACGAAAAAAGATGGAATATTGAAAAAACTTTTAATTATGTCAAAAGAACTTTAAACCTTTCTTATTTATGGAGTTCTGATCCTAATATTATTGAGATTCAAGTGTATATTACTTTTATCATTTACAATGTTATGCTTAACTTAATTGGTGATGTTTCTAGATTACTTAATACTGATCCTGAACGTATTTCTTTTCATATGATTAAAAAATCTTTTTTTTCTGTATACTCAACATTGTGACGATTATGATTCTTTTTTAGACTTCTTGGTTATTAATCACAAAAAACTTGATTTAATTAAACCTGTTAAAAATTACTAAGTTATTTAATATTTATTTAAAATCTTGGTTTCCTCTGGAAACTACATTTGCTATATTAATTTTTGTTTTTGAATAAATTTTATTTTTTTTATTCTATTAAAATCTTTTATGTTTTCTCTTAAGTTTATATCATAGCCTTGATATCGCCATGTACTTAAAAAAGGTCGGTTTTAATTGTTGTTTCAATGTCGCCTTGCATTTTACACGCCGCACAAATCTACTTGGCTTTGTGCAAATTTACGAAACTTGATGTTTCGCAAAAACCCTACGCGAAACAACTATGCCAAATGTGATTAAAATAATTGCTATAGGAATAGCCCATATCGCATAGAGAATACTGTTTTTCATTTGTTCAACGGACATTATAGAAATGTACTGCAAGTGATAAAGGGGCATGAGCACAATAATCCGATATAGTGAGCTTGTTTCAGGTATGGGCAAAATAATCGGCACTACATATATAGCGGCAGAAACCGCAAAGGCAATCATTTGACTTTTGCAAATAGCAGATAGGATTAAAGTAATACCTGTTACACTGATTACACCGCTTAATGCCAAAATAATCTGATATTTAAGCACCGTTCCACAAGTAAGATTAAATGGGATATATCCCTCTACAAACTCTTGAGGAGCGAATAGAATACTGCAATTCAGGCCCTCTTTACCATATAAAACAAATGCTAATATCAAATGAAATGCAACAATCAAAATAGTTATAAACAATGCCGAAAGAATACTTGCTATTATTTTTGCGGTAGCACACTTTGTTTTTCCATATTTACTAGTTAGAATTATGTTATCAACACCACTATACTCGTCAGAGAAAATAGGCGTTATGATTAGAATAATGACTAAAGAAAGAGAAATCAAAACCTTTGCTATATTTTGACTTGTATTAAGCCAACCGTTTACATAGCCGATTTTAATTTCTTCGTTGCCAAAAAGATCAGAAACACTTGCCCCATTCCAATTTCCCTTCATATCCGAAAATCGAGCAAAAGCGGAAGACTGAATAGCGTTTTGATAAAGATATTGAGCATTCATTCCATGCAAATCATGAGTAGGCTTAAAGTCAGTCATTATTTGTTGCATTTTTTCATCTGTCAAAACACCCTCGTATTTTTCCGCAACAGATTTATCAATCTCAATCGCGGTTCTGCCTTTGCCTTCGTTGCTCTTGCCGTCAAAAGCGTACATATTATGGAATGTAGCATAAGAAAGTACAAAAGACAGTAAAAGTACAGCGGCAATAGAAATCATCGTAAATCGTTTTGTCAATATTTTTTGCAATTCAAATTTGATTAAATTCTTCATTCTTTACTCATTCCTTTGAAATAGAAAAGGTATAAGTCTTCTAATGTAGGCTGTACTCGTATGGCATTTTCCATAGGTTGACGAGATGCAATCACCCGTAGCACCGTATTATTATTTTTGATGTTTCGCAAATTGCTTATATTAAGTGTTTCTGTATACCGTTCGGCAAGACTGGACGGAACAGCACATTCCCAAACATAACCGTCAATTTCTTTGATAATTTCTTGAGGTTTTCCGAATTGGAGCACCCGTCCAGATTTCATCATAATAATTTCTTCAGCGATAAACTCAACATCAGAAACGATATGCGTAGATAGAATAACAATCCTGTCTTTAGAAAATGCACTTATCAGATTACGAAAACAGACACGCTCCTTTGGATCAAGTCCCGCAGTTGGTTCATCTAATATCAAAATATGAGGATTATTTAGCATTGCTTGTGCAATCCCTAAACGCTGTTTCATACCGCCGGAAAAGGTTTTTATTTTGTGGTAGATTTCCTTTGTTAAGCCAACCACATCTAACAATTCCAATGCTCTTTCCTTAGATTGCTTATCTTTCAAGCCTTTTAATGCGGCAACATACATTAGAAAATTCATTGCGGTAAAATCGGGATAATATCCAAAATGCTGTGGTAGATACCCCAATAATGTTCGGTATTTCTCACCCAATCCCAAGATGTTTTTTCCATCCAAAGTGATTTTTCCAGAGGTGGGAGTTTGAATATCACAAAACAGCTGCATAAGTGTGGTTTTCCCCGCACCGTTTGCACCAAGTAGGCCATAAACACCATTTGATATAGTAATATTTAAATGGTCTATGGCAGTCTTTGAGCCGTATTTTTTTGTCAGCTCGCTTGTTTTAAGTTCCATATAAATGCTCCTTTCATTATGGGGAGTAAAAAAATACTCCCTATGTGTTTACATAGAGAGTATAAAATACAATATTCAACTTTTTATCTACAAAGATGGCATTTTGAAAAAGGCAGACACCTTTGCACCAATCGCAGAATTTTCAAGTTCAAGATAGCCTCCATGGTGTTCGCAAAGCATCTTGCAGATATATAATCCCAGTCCAAAGTGTTCAGAGTGATTTTCTTCCTCAGTAAAATATGGGTTTGTAGCCTTTTTCAAAATGTCTTTAGAAAAGCCTTTGCCATCATCAGATACCGATAACAGCAATCCATTATTTTTTTCCTCAATAGTCAAGTTAATAATAGAAACGGCATAGCGGAGAGCATTTGAAATCAAGTTATTGCTTACCTGCAAAATGAACGACTTATCAAGATTTAAATATTTTGAGGTTGTATTGTTTTTCAGAGATAGTTTTTTGTTTCCCGCTGCGCATAGCATATTCGCACTTTCTGTCAAAGAGAAAAAAATTTCCTGCAAAGATATTTTTATATATTCTGGCTGTGCATCCTCCAATCGCTGTAAGCTACTCATACTGTCAATATAACGCTCTAAACGAAAAATATGTTTTCCCATTGTAAGAGCGGTTTCTCTTGTCATATCGTTATTGCTTGCCTGTAACATTTCGTCATAGCCCTTTAATACGGTAAGAGGGGTACGCAAATCATGAGCAAAAGCAGCATTAAGTTGTTTGCGATCTTCAACTTGACACCACATTTCAGAAAAATTACTTGCAAGAGTAGAACGCATAACTTCAAAAGAAGTACAAAGCTGTCCTAATTCGTCTTTGCTATTATAGGAGATAGAAAAATCTAAGTCGCTATTTGAAATTTTTTCCGAAGCCGCTTTTAATTCTGCAAGCGGTTTTTTCAGTTTGTTCCTGTAAAATAATAAAGCTGCGGCAATGATACACAGTGCGGAATACAGCGGTGTTACTATAATTGGCACAATTCCATATAAAAATATGAGTTGCTCATCTTTGTCAGATAAGGCAACGGGGGCAGTGCCAATATAACTTCCCTCGCCTAAGCGTTCTCCCCTTTGATTTGTTAAATAATATTTTTCACTTGTTATTGGATATGAATTTTTAATATTTTCAGCAGCATTATTACATAATAAAGTTGTTACCGTACTTAAAATAAGAGCAATGATAATAAACACGAAAACATAAAGTACAATGCTTTTTCTCAAAGACAAATTACGCCAAAGGTGCTTTATTTTTTCCATTTATAGCCACGCCCCCAAACTGTTTCAAGGTAGGACTTATCCGTAAATGCTGCAATTTTAGTTCGTATTCTGCGGATATGCTCTGCTATTACGCTACTGTCACCCTCATTATCATATCCCCAAACTCTTTCGTAAATCCGTTCCTTGTCAAAAATTTGCCCCAAATTTTGAGAGAGGAGCTCTACAATATCAAACTCCTTTTTCGCAAGCATAATTTTTTCGCTTTTGTAGAATAAGCAACGTTCCAAAAAATCTATTGTGAGTTCTCCGGAAAATTTTAATTGTGTTTCAAAAGTATGGCGACTTTCTCGGCGTAAATGAGCGTTTACTCTTGCTTCCAATTCCATAAGCGAAAACGGTTTGACAATGTAATCATCGCCACCGACAGAAAAGCCCTTTACTTTATCTGTATCCTCAATCCTTGCTGTAAGAAAAAGAATAGGACATGATATATGGTTACGAATACGCTTGCAAACCTCCAATCCGTCTAATTTCGGCATATTAATGTCAAGTAAAATAACATCGGGCTTATATTCAATTTGCTTTAATGTTTCAAGGCCATTTGTAGCTTTGAGAACATAATAACCCTTGCTTTCAAAGAACTGACTAAGCATTGTTACAATATCAGCTTCATCATCGGCAATTAAAATTTTGCTTTTCATTTTTTGCACCTCCTTAACCACTTAATTATACGGGATAATATTCAATTATTTATCTACTTCTTTATTTTTTTTCTTTGCTCATCAACTTGCTTTTCTGTGTTCTTTGGTATCAGCCACATACGGGCAAACCAATCATGCCAAGTATGCGGGTTTCCTCGCAAAGTTTTTGTACCTGCCGTTCTGAAATCTTCCGTTTTACTGCTACTTCCAGGGCAGAAATGCAATCCATAATAACCCGTTCTTTATTTTCGTTATACTCTATATTATATACGGCAGACTGAATAATAACATAAATCTCAATATATTAATATAAAGATTGTGTTAATATAATCATGTATAAAAAGAAGAAAAAAGTAATGAAATGTATGTATAATAAATGACAAAGAGAAAAAAATAATAAAAATAAAAGCGATTATATACACGAAACCAAGCATAAGAATTTTCTTTTTTTTACATTTATACATTTTAAACGCTCTTCCGTTTTACCAAATGAACTTATTATCTATATTTACTGTAAAAGCATTTTTTTGTCTTTTTAAATTTGACTATAAAACTTAATTTTGATAAAATTAATTATAAATGTGTATTATGAGGTGAAAAAAATGTCTAAGATAGTTAAAATATTTCCTTTAAATGAAAATCATTTTGAGGATGTAACTAATTATATTTTAAAATTTTATGAAGAAGATCCTTTAGAATTTCTTTTTATAGGACCTTCAGGATATTACGTAAAAAATGTTGCTGATTGTGTTGCGGCAAAAATTAATAAAACTTTGAATAGAGATTCTTTTCAAGTTTTAAATCAATATGTTACAGAATTACTTAGAGAAGAACAACCTGATGCTAATATAATCGACAGAGATTTTTTAAAAGTTTTTATTAAAAAAGAAATAGATGAAATTATTGAAAAAGAAAAATCTGATGATGAATTTTCACAGTATTTAAAAATACTGAATAAAAGTAAAAGATCATCAGAATATATCCTTGATATATTTCAAAAAAAATGGGAAATAAAAAATACAGAAGAAGATTCTTATTTAGAATATGCTCAAGTTTACATGGATATAGAGAAAACTCTTGATACTCATACAAACTTGTACAAGTTATACAAAATGCTCGAAGAAAAATTAGAAGATATTTTAAAAACTAAATTTGACGATTCTAAAGATTATAATAAAAATTTTGATCCTATATCTGTTTACAAATGGTTTTATAATGAGTATAAAGGCAAAAAAAATAAAACGATAATAATTTCTGGTTTTTTTGATTTAACACCAATAATGTGTAAAGTGCTTGAAAATATTTTTGAGATATTTGAAAATGTTCACTTTCTTATATGGCAAGATATAGAGGATAGATCTTTCAATTCACTTTCATCAGTTTATGAGTTTATAAACAAAAATAATTTTTCAATATTAAACATTCCTAAAAATTTGAAAAAACTTTTTTCAAATAAAAAAATGAAAATATATCAAATGTCTGATTCTATAAATGAAGTTGAAAAAATATGCAAAGAAATAAAAAACAAGATTTTAACGGAGAATATTGATTTAAAAGATTTTGGAATAGTTATTCCAGATAATTCATTAGTTAATGTTGTTTCAGAATATTTTGAAGAAATAAATATACCTTATCATATAAAAAATGATATTCCTTTATCAAAAAGCCAAATAGTGAATATACTCCTTCAGCCTTTTAAAACTATAACGAGAGGATATGAAACAGATGATATAATAGCCTGTATTGAGGATGGTTTTGCGGGAGAAATTAATTTAACAGTTGAAAATATTGAAAATTATCTTATCAGATTAAACTTAATGTATGACGTTCAAAAATCTTCTTTGTCTAACAGAAGAGAAAAATGGTTAAATAAAATAAATGAAGAAATAAAATTGCTCAAAATAATCAAAAAAAATACAGAAGAAGAAGAGAGAGTTGAAAAGGAGTTAAATGAAATAACAGAATTAAGAGCAATTTTTGAAAAATTGTTTTCTTTTTTTTACGAAATTGAATATGAAAAAAATAAAAAAAGAAATTTTAAAATTGAAGATATCAGAAAATTTATAAAAAAATGGTTTGAAATGAAAATTATAGACCTTACTATATTGAAAAAATATATTGATGAAAGAGATAAAGAAAAATTTTCTAAAGAAATAAAAAGCGAATATAATGCTTTAAAATATTTTGAATCTTTTTTATTTAAATTTGAGAAAACATCTGAAAAAATCTTTGAAAAAAATAAAAAAATAAGTTTAGAAAAAATTTTCAGAATGATTTCTGATTTAATTGAGGTTGAAACATACAGAGATTCAGAAAAATATTATAATTGTGTTGAAATTATGAATCTGTTAGATTCAAGATTCGTGTACAAAAAACATAAATATTTTTTAAATTTCACTGAAAATAATTATCCTTCGATTTCAATAAATCCATTTTTATCAGCTATGACTGATGATGGAAAAGATATAGCGAAAACATCTGAAAAAATTAGTAGAAGAAACCTTTTTATTTCAATGATTTTTTCAGACAACATAATTTTTTCGTATCCAAAAGCAACATTATCTGGAAATCAAATTTTAAGTTCACCATATGAAAAAGAATTTATTAAACTTTTTAACGTTGAAACTTATATAAAATATGAAAATAAAAAAGAAGTTATAATAAATAATCCAGAAGAAATTTATTCGAAAAACGAAGCGTTGTTATATTACATAAATAAAAATATAGAAACAATTTTTTTGGATTTAAATGAAAAAAAAGAAGAAATTCTTCAATTAAAAAAATATTTAGAGAATCATAAATGGGATTTAGATAAAAAAATAAAAATAAATTACTTATCACATTCAAAATTATCAAATTATGTCGATTGTCCGTTGAAATATTATTATTCATCAGTCGCATATGTAAAAGGTGAAAAAAATTTTGATATATTTTCAGAGGGATTAATAAAACATTCTGTTATGAGTGAAATAGCTGAAAAAAAACCATTTTATTCTGATTTGAGGGAATTAATGTTTGAAAATGAAAAAGCAGAAGAATTTATAAAAAAAATAATAGAAAAAGTATGGGACGAAAAAATAACTAATGTTCTTCATAAATATCAAGCAGTTAAAATTGTGGAAATAAATAGAATATCTCAAGATATTTTTTTAACTTTAGAGAGCTTATTAGAAAGTTATCTTGAAATAAATAAAAAAACAAAAATAGATTTTTCTCAAACTATTTTTACTGAAAAAAAATTTGCTTTTGAATATCATATAGAAAATTTTGGAAAAATAAATATAGAAACAAGAATAGACAGATTTGATCTAACTAATGCAAATTATACTTATGTGATGGATAAATTTGAAAATGAAATAAAAAAACCAGCATATTGTATTATAGATTTAAAAAATAGTGAGAATTCATATCAATCTGAACAACTATTTCTTTATTATTTAGGTTTAATAAATGATGATGAATATAAAGAAAAGTTAAAAGACAAAGATATTTATTTGAGATTTCATCCATTCAAACAATTAAAAAAAGCATCAAATAAATTTATAAAAATTCAAAATGATCTTGTAATAATTTTAAAAAAAGGAAGCTCAACAAATTTTATTGCTTTTAATTTCCATGAGTTCAATAACTGGCTTATAAAAACATTAAAAGAAATAGAAAAAGGAAGCTTTTATCCAATAGCAACTAAAGAAAGAATTATAAAAAGATTTTTAGAAGAAATGAATGAAAAATACGAATGTATGAAAAATGAAAAATATTATGAGTGTGGATTTTGTGAGTATAAAAATATATGTAATCTATTAGAATACTTAAAAGATTTTGAAATAAAAAAAGATAGATAAAGCATGGTTGTCCAAGAAAAACGTATCTAAAAGCAGTTTAAGACGGTTAGTAAAAATTTGGAAAAGAAAATCATATAATGCTTTTTTGATGGTAAATATGGATGAAATAAAGTAGCGAACAATTGAAAATTTTCGTCAAAAAAACAATTGAGCGAATCAAAAAATGCGTCAGAAAATAGCATGTCTGAGCGTAGCGAGTTTGCTATTTTCTGACGCATTTTTTGATTCGCTCAATTGTTTTTTAGAAAATTTGATCTTGTTTGCGTTTATTTTATCCATTATTTACCACTTCATTATTATAAGCATTTAGTTTTAATGTATTTGAATTGGGTTTATTAAAAATATTATCAAGTAAAAAAATAAATGTTAAAAAACATCTTTATGAATTTCCAGAAATTATCTATAAAATACCAACGTTATCATATGCGCTGTAACGCCGTGCAAAGTTCGCGTGGCTGTTACACTACATTTGAAAGAATAAGGTATTAATTTTGAAAATATGTTCTTCCCAAATTTCCAATATTTCTACTATAAAATACCAACGTTGTCATAAGTGCTGTAACGCCGTGCCTTCTTGGGAACGATAGTTGAACAAGCGTTTAACCATAGTTTAACCATTGTTGAACGCAAAAGATGAATGTTTTTGCCTGCACTGTAACGCCGTGCAAAGTTCAGCGTGGCTGTTACACTACATTTAAAAACAAAAAAAGATGATGTCAAAAATGTTTTTTTCTTAACCAAATATATCGAAATTTATTTGTTATTTTCAATCCAATTGTCTAATTTTTCCATAGCTAAATCAAAAGTTTTGTAAGAAATATCTGGTAAAGTTCCTCCCCAAATTTTTTCAGCTTCTTTAAAACCTTCTATAATAGCATTTCTTAATGTTTCAGCTTTTGAAGTGTCTCCGCCTGAAATAGATATTGCAAAATCAACAAGTCTGCTACTTACGTTTTCAGGGCTTAATTCACCACCGTCAGAAATCAATACCGCAGCTTCTTTTTGTGCAATTTCATCAACTTTGATATCTTTATTAAATTGCAAATCTTTAAACGAATGTCCTTGGCGTTCTAATAATTCTTGTACAATTTTTCTTAATTGAAAATAGATTTTTTCACTTTCCTCTTTTAATGATTCTACAGAAGTCCAATTTGGTTTGCTATAAGTCGTAGGTGCTTCATTTTTTGAAGGAACATATTGATCTGCGAGTAAGTTGTTTTTATTTTCTTTATCAACATTGTTAGGATTTTTTTTATTTTCATTAGTTTTTTTGATTAATTGTAAACCCGCAACATTGTTATCAATCTTCATTTTTTTACCCCCTTTTTTATTAGTTAATATATTATCGGTTTCTTTAAAATTATCTTTAATAAAAAAATCTGCCTTTTTAAAGGCAGATTTTTTTATTTTGAAGATATTTTTGTCCAAGTATCTTTTAAAGTTGCAGTTCTGTTGAAAATTAAATTTTCTGATGTGCTATCATAATCTGGTGTAAAATAACCAATTCTTAGAAATTGATATCCCTTTTCAATTTTAGCATTTTTTGCTTCAGGTTCTAAAAGACAACTTTTTATAATAGTTAATGAATTAGGATCTATGTTAGAAGTATAATCATTACCCTCTTCACATTCATAAGGGTTTTCTTTTGTGAAAAGATGAGAGTAAAGTCTAATTTCGCCATTCAAACAATGTTTTTTTGAAACCCAATGTAAAGTGCCTTTTACTTTTCGACCATCGGGACTCCATCCTCCCTTAGTTTGAGGATCGTAAGTACATCTCAATTCTATTATTTCGCCTGAGTCATTTTTTATGACTTCTTCACAAGTTATGTAATAAGCATTTGCAAGACGAACTTCTTTTCCGGGGGCGAGTCTGAAAAATTTCTTAGGAGGGTTTTCCATAAAATCATCTTTTTCAATAAATATAACTTTTGAAAAAGGAATTTTTCTTTTGCCGGCGTCAGGATTATTAGGGTTGTTATCTGCATCTAACCATTCTTCATTATTTTCAGGATAATTAGTTATAACTACTTTCAAAGGGTCAATAACGGCCATAAGTCTATCAGCATTTTTATTTAAATCTTCTCTCACAAAATATTCTAACATTCCATAATCTACGATGCTTGCAGCTTTAGAAACGCCTATAGCTTCTGCAAAGTTTTTAATAGCTTCAGGAGTGTATCCTCTTCTTTTCATTCCAACAATAGTAGGCATTCTTGGGTCATCCCAACCATTAACAAAATTATTCTTTACAAGATTAATTAAATGTCTTTTACTCATTACAGTATAAGTTAAATTTAATCGTGCAAATTCTATTTGCTGAGGGTGACAATGAATAGTTATGTTGTCTAAAAACCAGTCATATAAAGGTCTGTGATCTTCAAATTCAAGGCTGCATAGTGAATGAGTGATGCTTTCAAGTGCATCTGATATACAATGTGTGAAATCGTACATAGGATATATATACCAGTTATCATTTGTTCTATGGTGTTTTGTAGTTTTTATTCTATAAATAACAGGGTCTCTCATATTTATGTTAGGAGATTTCATATCTATTTTAGCTCTTAAAACTTTTTCGCCTTCTTTAAATTCACCTTTTTTCATTCGTTCAAATAAATCAAGGTTTTCCTTAATTGAACGAGTTCTATAAGGGCTTTCCTTTCCTGGTTCTGTTAAAGTGCCTCTATACTCACGAATTTCTTCAACTGTTAAATCATCAACGTAAGCAAGTTCTTTTTTTATTAATTCTACAGCATAATCATATAATTTTTCAAAATAGTCAGAAGCGAAATAAAGATGTTCTTTCCAATCAAATCCAAGCCATTTTATATCGTTTTTAATTCCGTCAATATATTCTGTTTCTTCTTTATCAGGGTTGGTGTCATCAAATCTTAAATGACATACACCGTTATATTTTTTTGCCATACCAAAATTTATGCAAATAGCTTTTGCATGACCTATATGAAGATAACCATTAGGCTCTGGCGGGAATCTTGTTTCTACTCTATCACCATTTTTTCCATTTTTTAAATCTTCGTCTATTATTTTTTCGATAAAATTCTTTTTTACAATATCTTCTCCGTTCATCGATATCACCTCGCTTATTTTCATTTATTATAACATATATTTTTTTAAATACATAAAAACTTTTATTGAATTTTATAAAAAGTTGGAAAGGAAAAACAAAAAAATGTTTAAATGTTTAATTGGTTAAGCATTTAAATAGTTAAAAGTTAAAAGTGGAAAGCGACACAAATTTTTTTTATAATGCACTTACGGTAAATATAGATGAAATAAAGTAGCGAACAATTGAGAATTTTCGTATAAAAAAAAATTGAGCGAATCAAAAAATGCGTAAGAAAATAGCATGTCTGAGCGTAGCGAGT
>CAYZNB010000011.1:0-31564 GCA_964478535.1 uncultured Thermotogaceae bacterium | reverse complement strand
AGGTCAAGAAATAGTTTTGGTGTTTTTTTGCCTCATAACTCAAAAAGTCGGGAGCAGTACCTCTTGTTAAAATTTCGTTGGGAAAAAACTTATAATTATTTTCAATAACACCTTTTTCATAAAGACCGCTTATAGCATAATAAAATTCATTTCCTGTTATATCAGTAAAGTTGTAACTTGATGCAACACTTATACTTGAAATTATCAAAAAACTTAAAACAAAGAATAAAACAAATTTCTTTTTCACTTATTACACCCCCTTCATAGAATTGTTAATTCAATTGTACTACTGAATTGTTTCTTCTATGATTGAAAAATATAAAGAAATATTAAATTACATATGTAAAAACAATTTTGCTAATTTGTTTTTGAAATAAACATAATAAAATTAACATTTTAATTTTCCAAAACAAAAAATAGGAAGATATGAAAACTTTTGTGAGTAATTATGGAAAGCGGTAAATTATAAAGAGGAAAAGAAAAGGGGTTTAACTGAAAAATAAAATTGTATGATTTGTCATTTCGAATAAAAAAAGATATTCGATATGACAGATTTTAAAAAACATTTTTTTATTATTTTAAAACTTTAACAACTTTTGCAAGAAACGACTATTTTTCAACAATTTTCACCCACTCTTTTCTATATAAAACAAAAAATAGTTTTAAAAAAGAATATTTTTTTGAGAATAAGATAAGAGTTGGGCAAAAGAATTAAGAGTAGAAAAAATTATTTAATTAAAATATCTGGTCTTGTGATCATATTTCCATTAATATTAAATTTTAATATAGGCCATTGAGTTTTTTCTTCATTCCAACTAACCCATTTTTTTCCAATTTTTTCTATAAAAAAAGTATCTTCAGATTTAGTTCCTGTTATTGTAGGATTAAAACAAAATGCCATATTATTTTTTATTTTTATATTAGATGAAGGCGTTACTATTTCTTCTCTTGTTTTATAGCCAATAATACCCCCTTGATGATGAAAACTCATTTCAGTTTCATAACCATTTGATTTATAAAATTCCTGAATTTTGAAAAATATATCTTTTGTAAAAATACCCTTTTTTATATAATCAAAAGTTTGAGCTTCTATTATAGAATTAATTTTATGTTGCTCTTTAAGCTCAAGCGAATTATTATATGAAACACTTCTTGTCATGGATACAATGGGTCCTTTTCTGAAAGAGCAAGTGCTTACAAAAAAAGTATTTCCTAATTTTTCAAAAGATGGAAGGTTATGTCTATACATCATTCTTCTTTTATCTGAAAAAACTAAAAGAACCAAAGGCAAAAATTTATTTTCTATAAGTTTTTTTGATACTATCGCTTGAGCTTGTAATTCTGTCATGTCAGGTGTTAAAGATAAAACTGCTGTTTCAAAAATTTTCATCATTTCATTTCCCTCAGAAATGTATAGCTCTTTTTCTTCTTCATTTAATTCAATTCTTATTTCTTTTAATTCATTTTCAATATTTCTTAAATTATATAGGTTATCATCACAACCAATTTTTTCAATATTTTTTACTATATTTTTTAAAGCATCATATTCACATTCATACCATTTGTAAACAAAAGTTTCGATACTCCCAATTTCTTCTTGCAACAATCTTTTTTCTTCAATATTATTAGTTAACAATACTATGCTTTTTTGCGAAATAAAAATTGAGCTGATACTCTTTTCTGAAGAAATTGCAATATGACCATTTCCATCAGTTATCCAATGAAAATTATGATTTTTTGTTATAAGAACTCCTTCAAGGTTTTCTTTAATTAACATCTCTCTAATTTGAACAATTTTTCTCACCAAATAACACCTCCATTTTATCGTGAACGTTACCATTATATTTTATCATATTTTAAAAAAAAATGGAAGTTTATTTTTTAATTACTAAGTATTTTGAATCTATAGAATCCTAAAAAATTTTTATTTTTTAAATCGATCATCCATGAAGGATCTGCTCTAAATAATTCGCTCACTAATACAGATCTCATAACTCCAGGATTGTTAATATCTAAAGGTCCGGTATGATAAACAACATATTCTTTTCCAAGTTCATTAAAATAAACCATTAAATGATAAGGAAATTCCGGATCATCAAAATGTAAAAATGCCACTATATCACCTGTTCTTGCTTTTGACTTATCTTTAGAAACAAAGTTCATATTTTCTTCTATTAAATATCTTGCAGAAGCATATACCCCAAAATTTTCAACATTATAGTTTCCTGCCTTATTTTTGAAAATATTTGTTTTTAAATAAGGAACATATGGATAATTATATTTTTTAATATCTTCAAGTAAATTTCCTTTAAATCCAGAAGATTGAGCCCAATTAAAATCATGTTTCTTCAAAGCTTCTTTATATGCATATCTTACAAGTCCGGAACAATCGTTCTCGTTTGTTGGAAGTTTCATGTCTCCTTTTAGAACGCTAATTACTATTGATGAAAACCACCTTATAAATTTTTCTGAATCTTCGTAATTTAACTCAACAATATCTGGAAATCCATTATTATTTATATCATAAACTATATTTTCAGTATTATTTTCATTAAAATCATTGTTATTTTTAAAAAAAGAATTTAAAAAAAATATAGATAAAAATAGTATAATTAATAATAAAATAAGTAAAATTTTTTTCATCAGGATTCACCACCATTTTTTAGTATAGGAGTTGATAATATTGAAAAAATTCATTTTCGTTTTTTTATTAACACTTTGGACTGTACCTCTTTTAATACCACTTCCTCAAATTTATGAAACTGAAGATCACAAAAGTTTAGCATATGAAGATAGCGAATTTATTAATATTGACGGAATAGATATACATGTTATAAAAAAAGGCGAGGGAGAAAAAACATTTCTTCTTTTGCATGGTTTTGGGTCACATTCTTATACATGGTTTAAAATTATGGATGAATTATCAAAAATAGGTACGGTAATCGCTTTTGATAGACCTGCATTTGGGTTAACAGAAAGGGTGTTGAATTCTTCTTTAAGATTCAACCCGTATTCTACAGATTATTCAGTAGAGCTAACAAAAAAAATTTTAAATTATTATGAAATAGATAAAGCTATTTTTATAGGCAATAGTGCTGGGGGAACTGTATCAATTTTATCATATTTTTATTATCCTGAAAAGGTGGAATCGTTAATTCTTATAAATCCAGCTGTTTATACTGGGAATAATGTTTCGTTATTCAACAGAATTATTTTTAAAATTCCTCATGTACATAAATATGGTCCTTATGTTGTTTCAAAATTACTTAATGAAAATGGTGATCAGATTATTATAAGTGCATGGAGTGATCCTTCATTGATAGATGATGAAACTTTAGAAAATTATAGAAAACCATTAAAAATTAAAAATTGGGAAAACTCGTTATGGGATTTTACAATTTCTTCTCAAAATAATAATGTTAAAGAAAAAATTAATGAAATAAAAATTCCAGTATTAATAATTGGCGGAAAAGAAGATAATATTATCCCAATAGAAGATACAATAAAACTACATGAAAATATAGAAGATTCTATTTTAGTTGTTTTAGAAAATTGCGGTCATGTACCTCAAGAAGAATGTCCTGAAATTATTATAAAAATTATAAACGAGTACGTTTTTAAGTAACAATTGGTGTTAAGTCTAGTTGTTACTTAAAATTTACTAAATTCAAGGGTTTTTAATACTTGACAAAGAGGTAGCACTATATGTAATAATATATATATAACTATGACGAAAGTCATATGACTTAAGTAACCAAGACGCCAATATTTTTTTTCTTTAGATTGATCTCAAAGTTTGGGGAGTGTAAAAACTCCCTTTTTTGTTTGCTTTTTTTTATTTTTATGATATTATATAAGTTGAAAATAAAATGAAAAGGGGGAATTTTTTTTAATGGAAAATATCATATTAGGTATTATTCAAGGTATTACTGAATTTGTACCTATTTCTAGTTCAGGACATTTAGCGCTTTTTTCTGAATTTTTAAAAGCAGAACTTGATGTGCCATATTTTGCAGTTTTACATCTTGCAACATTTTTTGCAGTAGTTATTTTTGTTTGGAGAGAAATTTGGGATATTTTAAAAGGCATTTTTTCAAAAGACAAAAAATATCTTAATTTAGCTGGTAAATTAATCGTTTCAACTCTTCCTGCAATTATTGTAGGGTTTACTATTGATAATATTATAGAAGACGCTTTTTCTGCAATTAAAGTAATAGCATTTTTTTTGATAATAACAGCTGTTATGAATTTTTTTTCAGATCGTCTAAAAAAAGAAAAGAAAGATTTAAATTCTATTACTTATGTTGATGCTTTAATAATAGGATTAATACAAGCTTTTGCTATATTTCCCGGCATATCTAGAAGTGGATCAACCATTTTTGCCGCACTTCTTTTAGGCATGACAAAAAAATCTGCAGTTAAGTATTCTTTTTTAATGAGTTTACCAGTTACTTTTGGTGCAGGTGTATTAAAAATATCTTCTGTCAGCTTTACATCATCTCAAAATATAGGAATTATTTTATCTTTCATTTCAGGTCTTTTTGGTTTATGGGTTCTTAAGAAAGCCGTTATTTCGGGAAAATTAAAGATTTTTTCTATTTACTGTTTGGTCATGTCTTTATTTGTTTTCATTTATTTTTAAGGCGAAATGAAATGATGAAAATTTTTATTTTAGGAATACTTATGGGCGTTTCAAATCTTATTCCAGGAATAAGTGCAGGAACAATCGCAATAATTTCTGGAAAATATGAAAAAATAATTTTAAGTGCTTCAGATCTTATAAGTTTAAAAATAAAAAAAGAAAATTTTATTTTTCTTTTGAATTTAATTTTAGGAATAGTAATAGCGATTTTTAGTTTTTCTAAAATTGTAAGTTATTTGTTTGAACGTTATGAGAATTATTTTTTATCTTTTTTTATCGGGTTAATTTTTTCAGGTCTTTTTTTTATGATCAAAAAATTAAAAATCAATAAATCTTCTTTAAGTGTTTTGGGATTTTCTTTTATCGTTTTTTTTATTGTTTTAACTTTGATTAACGCAGAAAAAAATGGAGAAAATTTTTCTACTAATTTTCTATTAATTTTTTTGAGCGGTGTTTTTGGAGCATCTGCGATGATTTTACCGGGCATAAGCGGATCAACTATTTTTTTGATATTAGGAGTATATGAACCAATTATTTCTGCAGTTTCAAATTTTCAATTGTCAATATTAATCCCTTTAGCTTTAGGTGTGATAACAGGTTTAATCGTACTTATAAAAATATTGAAAATCTTTCTTTCCAAAAGCTTTAACTTAACAATGGCTTTTTTAATAGGTCTTACAATTGCTGGAATGATAAAAATTGTACCGATGAAATTTAATTTTCTGATTTTAATTTTTTATATTTTAGGAATAATTAGCGGTTTTTTAATTGAAAAATTTTTAAATTCAAAAGTTGAAAAATAAATAACCCCAAAAGGGGTTATTTATTTTTTTATTAATTTTAATCCTATTCTTTTCAAATTTTTTTCAATATTAATTATTTCTACTTCAACAATATCATTTATCTCGAGAATTTCAGAAGGATGCTTAATAAATTTATCTGATAAATTTGATTTATGAAGTAATCCATTTTCTTTTATTCCTAAGTCAACAAAAGCTCCAAAATCAGTAATGTTTGTGACTTTTCCTGTTAATCTTAAACCCTCTTTCAAATCATCAAAAGTCAAAATATCTTCCATAAGTATAGGTTGTGGCATATCTTCACGAGGATCTCTGCCAGGTTTTTGAAGTTCTTTTAATATATCTGTTAAAGTATATTCGCCTATTTCGAGATTTTCGCTTGTTTTTAAAATTTTCTCTTTGTCATTAATTATTTCATTTATTTTTTGTCTAAGTTTATTAAATTTATCTTTATCTAAAATATCTTCTTTTTTAAAACCAAGAGATTCCAACAATTTTTCTGTTTCTTTATAACTTTCTGGATGAATCCCCGTAATTTCAAGAGGATTTTCTCCTTCAAAAATTCTTAAAAATCCTGCACATTGTTCAAAAGTTTTTTCTCCAAAACCTTTTATATTAAACAAATCATTTCTAGAGCTGAATTTTCCATTTTTTTCTCTGTGCTGAACAATTTTCTTTGATACTTTTGAAGTCATTCCTGATACGTAATCAAGTAAAGCTGCTGATGAAGTATTTAAGTTGACTCCAACGGAATTTACAACGCTTTCTACAGTATTATTTAAATTTTCTTTTAAGTTTTTTTGATTTATATCATGTTGATATTGACCTACACCTATTGATTTAGGATCTATTTTAACTAATTCAGCTAACGGATCTTGAATTCTTCTTCCGATGCTTATCGCGCCTCTTACGGTAACATCAAAATCTGGAAATTCATCTTTTGCTAGCTTTGAAGCAGAATATACGGAAGCGCCTGCTTCATTTGCAAACATATATTTTAAGTTTAATTTGTTTTTTTTGATTACTTCTACTATAAACTGTTGAGTTTCTCTACTTGCAGTACCATTTCCTATTACTATAAGATTTAACTTGTACTTTTCAATCATTTTTAATACTTCTTTTTCGCTTTTTTCTACATCATTATGAGGCGGAACTGGATATATAGCATTAAATTCAAGGTATTTTCCGGATTCATCAAGTGCAACTGTTTTACATCCTGTTCTATATGCAGGATCTATAGCAAGAACTCTTTTATTTTTTAGTGGCGGAGTTAATAAAAGTTGTTTTAAATTATTTGAAAATAGTTTAATAGCTTCAATTTCAGCTTTTTCTGTTAAAGAGGAACGTATTTCTCTTTCAATAGATGGATTTAACATGTTTTTAAATCCATAATCTAAACCCTGATCTATAATTTCATTACAAATTTCATTTTTTGTATAATATTTAGATTTCAGCATTTTTAAATATTTTTCATCTAATTCTATTTTAACTGTGAGTACATTATCTTTTTCTCCTCTGTTTATTGCAAGTACTCTATAATTCTGTATTTTTTTGATTTCTTGTTTAAATTCATCATACATATCAAATTTTGTATTTTCTTCTTTAAATTCTTTTTTCTTGTAAGAATAAATAAAACCGTAATTTTCATAATAATTTCTTAAAAGTTGTCTATTTTCGTTATCATGAGAAAAATTTTGTCCTAAAATATATGAGATACCTTCGATAACTTTTTCTACAGTTTCATACTTTTCTACACAAAATTCTTTTAAATCATCTTTTGAATTTAAACTACCTAAAAGTATTTTTGTAGTTGGAAATTCTAGACCAGCTTCTATAGCTTTATCTGCATTTGTTTTTTTTCTTTTCTTATAAGGCAGATATATATCTTCAAGTGTACTCATTTTTTTCGTAGAGTTTATTTTTTCTTTTAAAGAATCAGTCAATTTCCCTTGTTCTTCTATACTTTTTAAAACCGTAATTTTATAATTTTCTAAATTGGTATAGTATTTTAGTAATTCTTCGACTCTTCTTATTTGTTCTTCATCAAGATTTCCAGTTTTTTCCTTTCTGTATCTACTAATAAAAGGAACTGTATTACCAGTATTTAATAATTCTACCGTGTTTTCAACCTGAAAACTTTTTAAGCTTAACTCTTCGGAAATCTGCTTCAAAATATCCATAAAATCACCTCTTTAAAATTATTATTTTTTATACAATTATACCATAAATTTATAAAAAACTGAAAAAAATAGATTAAATTCCTTATTAAATAACAATTTAAGTGATTTAATAAATATAATTATGATTATAAGCTATATTTGCGTATATACTCTTATTTTCTTGTTTAAAGAGCGTTTTATGCTTTTTTAATTTTTTATAAATTTATGATAAAATATTAATAATTTGATGATAGTATTGTCAAATGTTTATTTTATTAGGAGGGATAGGCATGAACAAGAAGGAGTTAGTTGAAGCATTAGCTGGAAAACTTGGTGGGACAAAGAAAGAAGCAGAAGGCTTTATTAACAATTTTGTTGAAGTAGTTTCTGACACATTAGGAAAAGAAGAAGAAGTAAAAATTATGGGATTTGGAACATTTAAAGTAATGAAAAGAAAAGCAAGAAAAGGCGTTAACCCGCAAACAGGCAAAAAATTAAAAATTCCTGCAAAAAAGGTTCCAAAATTTGTTCCTGGTAAAGAATTAAAAGATATAGTAAAATAATAAATCATAAAAAAGCAGCTATTTTAAATAGCTGCTTATTTTAGTTTTGAAATATCATAACCTGAAACTGCTTGAAATATCCTTAAATCAAAATATTCAATTATTGAAAAAAAATGATCAAAAATATCTCCTTGTATTTCTTCATAATTCTTCCAAGCGATATCATTTGTGAAAGCATAAATTTGTAAAGGAAGGCCTTTTTCAGAAGGTTCTAATTGTCTTACAAGAATTATTTTTGTTTTATCAATTTTAGGGTGATTTTCAAGATAACTTTTACAATAAGCTCTGAAAGTTCCTATATTTGTAAGATTTCTCGCATTCACTATATACGATTCGTCAATTTTTTTTCTTTTGTTAAAATTGTTTATTTCATTCTTTTTTATATCTAAATAATCTTTTAAAATTTCTATTTTTTCAAACTTTTTCAACATTTCCTCATCACAAAATTTTATTGAGTTCATATCAATAAAAATTGATCTTGAAATTCTCCTTCCTTTTGAAGAAACCATTCCTCTCCAATTTTTAAAAGATTCAGAAATCAAGCTATAAGTAGGTAATACAGTTATTGTCATATCCCAATTTTTAACCTTTACAGTATGAAGGTTTATATCAATTACATCTCCATCCGCACCGTATTTTGGCATTTCAATCCAGTCACCTATTTTAACAAGATCATTTGTTGTTATTTGAATACTTGCAACAAACCCAAGCAAGGTATCTTTAAAAATTACTAAAAGAACAGCAGTCATAGCTCCTATAGCACTTAAAAAAATTCCAAAAGGTTTATCCATAAGAGTTCCTATAATTGCTATAGATCCTAAAATATTAACAAATAACTTAAATATTTGAATGTAACCTTTTATTGGAGTTGTTTTGGAAGTTGAATAAAGATTATATAATTCTGCTGAAGAGTTTAAAGCGGAATCAATAAGTAATAAAAATATAAAAATTAATAATGACGAAGAAATTCTCATAATAATTTCTTTCAAAGGATCTTCAAAACCTGTAGAAAAAGAATAAATAATTATCGCAGGTAATAGGAAAGAAATCCTTTTTAAAAAAATATCATTAAATATTATTTCATCCCACTTTATTTTAGTTTTTTTGACAAATTTACCTATAGTTTTTTTTAACAGATAGTTAGAAATTTTTTGAGATAATAAACAAATAAAAATTAAAAAAAATATATACACTGAATAAGATAACAAAGAAACATAAATTTCTGTCAATCCTAAAGATTCGAAAAAATTTTTTATAAATCCTATCATAATAAAATCCTTCCTTTCAAAATAATAAAACACAAAAGTTAAAAATAACACTTGTCGAAAAATAAAATACTTTTTTTATTATAACATAATTATATAATATAACAAAAAAGTTTAGTCAATTATTTCAAATTTAGAAATTTTTCCGACAACTTTTCCATAAATCACAATTTTTTTTAAATCTTTTTCTGTAAAAAAAATAGTAGGATATTTTGTATTAAGACTAATAAGTTGAGTTTCTGTTTTATTGAGTATTAAATATCGTTTTATAAAAGCTTCTTTTTTATTATAACTAATAACTCCAACATCACCATTTTCAAGAAAATTTTGTTTTTTCACCAAAGCTATATTACCTTCTATAAGTGAAGGTGAAGTTGAATCATCATTAATTTTTAAGGCAAAATCAGCATCATAAAATTCCGTTACCGAGACATAATTCAAAACATTTTCTTCTACTTTAAAGTTTGAAGAAATTTTATCAAACAAAGGAATATGCTTTATTTTAAGCATTAAATCTTCGGGAGATTTTACAATATTTTTTTCGATGCCAAGAAGTTTGTCAGAACTAACTTCCAAAGCTAAAGCCAATTTAAGTAAAATTTCCGCAGAAGGTATTTTTTCACCTTTTTCATAAAAATATAATCCTGATAATGAAATGTTTGCTTTTTCTGCTAATTCTTGCCGTGAAATTTTTTTCTCTTCTCTTAGCCTTCTAATAATTTTTCCTATATCCATTATACAGCTCCTTTTGTTTTCTACTATAGTAATAGTATCAAAAATTATATAAAAAAATCAATATTACGTTAGTACAAAAATAACATCCTCGTAACATTTTAAGTATTATACTTGTAGTATTATTTTAGTAGAAAAAATATTTTACGATAGTAGAAAAAAAGGAGGATTAATTAATGTGAAAATAAAAATATTTAAAATAATTAAATATATATTTTTTTTTGGTTATTATTTTATCTTTTTTTATTTTTTATAACTTTCTTTACTAATTATTTTGGTTATTCATTTTTTATAGAAATTTTCGAAAATTTTTTTTTAGAAAAAATGATTTTGTTTAATTATATTTATCTTTTTTTATTTTTAATTATTTTATTAATAAAGCTATTAATAAAATAAAAAATTTTAAAAATGTTGTGGGTGATAATAATTGTAATGATAGAATTATTAAATTCAAATAATGAAAGAGCGAAAAAAGAATTATTAAAAATGAATATTGAAGAATCTTATGAATCATTTTTTTTTAGAGAAGAGATGATGGAGGAAATTATACTAATTTTTTTAAGTTTTTTTCAAAATAAAAATTACGTTATTAATGATATTAATAGTTCGGAATTTGATAAAGAAATAATTTTGAAAATAGAATTAAAAAACAAACAAGAAAAAAAGATAAATTTTTTTATATAACTAAAATTTTTAAAGAATAAAAAAGAAGCATTATGCATTTGTGAATATGTTAATGTGAAAAAAATAAAAATATCTTTTCTTTATTATAGCGAATTTTTGAGTAATGAATTTAAAATAAAAATAGAAAATTTTTTTGAAGAAATTGAAAAAATAGTTTAAAATTGTTAACCCCCAAATCTCCAAGCCCCTAAAATTTAAGATTTGAGGAGTATATATTAAATACTATTATACTAAAATTTTAGGGGTATCTCAAAAAAACATTCATGAAAATTACAAATATAAAATTTTTAAGTTAACAAATTATATCAAAAAAAAGTTAATAAAAAGTTTCTAAATAATAATGTTTTTATATTTTACTTTATTATTAAAAAACTTAAAAGTTCAATTAATTGCTATTTTAACCAAGGTGAATTTTCTTATTTCGTTTTAGCGTTAAACTTAGCGATAGAAGTAGAAAGAAGAGGAAAAAGTGGAAAAAGATTTGCGGTAGTATCAGACGAGATAAGGAAATTGCCGAACCAATAATCAAAATAAGCACAACAGTTAAGTGCTAATGAAGAAGAAATGAATGCATTATCAGAAGAATTGCTAAACCTAGTGAAAAGATTCAAAATATAATTCATAAAGGTAATCATAAGTGTGGTCAATATGGCCACACTTTTTTTCTTAATATTTCTTAATAAAAATAAAAATTTGATATATTACTTTTAAACAAATAAAAGTAGATATAAACAGTCGTGTTTTATGTTAATATAATAGATAACTATTTGACATTGAAAAAAAATATGATATAATAAAGTTAGGCGAAACTAATTTAATTCGTTTAATCAAGGAGGGGTAAAAAAATGTCGGTATTAATTGTCGGGGGAGATAAATTAGGCAACATTCCAGAAAAGCTTGGAAAATTTGGGTATAAGGATATAAAACATTTTTGTGGAAGAAAGTGTAAAAACTGTAAGAATTTAATAAATGTTGAAAAATTTGATTTTGTATTAGTTTTAGTTGATTATGTGAGTCATCCATTATGCAAATCAATTAAAGATAGTGCCAGAAATAGCAATATGCCTGTTATATTTTCAAAAAGGTCTTGGGTTAATATTGAAAAATCTTTAAAAGAATTAGTTTTTTAATTTAATAATTCAAAAAATTCTGATATTTAATTATCAGAATTTTTTATTGATTCAATTACTTGTTTCATTAAAAAAACTGTCCCTTAACACTTTAAAGTATAAAATAAAATGAATAATAATTTATTTTAAAGGAGAAAAAATATGTCTAAAGTGTTCAGGATTTTTGTTGAAAAAAAAGATTCTATTGATGTAAAATCGAAAGAAATTTTTGAAGATATTAAGAAACATCTTGAAGTTTCTTCTCTTCAAAATTTGAAATTAGTTAATATATATGATATTGAAGGTGTTGATGAAAATTTTTTAAAAATTTCTTCTGAAATGATTTTCTCAGAACCTAATTTAGATAACGTTTATTTTGAAAGTTATCCTATATCTTCTAACGAAAAATTTTTCTGTGTGGAATATCTTCCTGGTCAGTACGATCAAAGAGCCGATTCAGCTGCTCAATGTGTTCAAATTCTTACAAAAAAGGAAAAACCTACTATTAAAACTACATTATTATATATTTTAAAAGGAACTTTATCTTCTTCAGATATTGAAAAAATAAAAAAATATCTTATTAATACAATAGATTCAAGAGAAGCAACTTTATCTAAAGCAATTACATTGTCGCAAAAAGTGAATATTCCTCAAACGGTTGAAATAATTGATAATTTTATTAATTTCAACGAAAAAGAATTGATGAACTTTTATAATAAAAATTCTCTTGCAATGAGTTTTGAAGATGTTAAATATTGTCAAAATTATTTTAAAAACGATGAAAAAAGAAATCCTTCAATCACTGAGATAAAAGTTTTAGATACATATTGGTCTGATCATTGTAGACATACAACTTTTATGACCGAAATAGATTCTGTAGAGTTTGAAAACGGTAAATATAAAAGTCTTGTTGAAAAAAGTTTTGAAGATTATAAAAATCTTAGAGAAGAAATTTATGATAAAAAAATTGTAAAGCCTATGTGTTTAATGGATATGGCTACTATTAAAATGAAAGAATTTAAAGAAAAAGGTATTTTAAATAATCTAGATTTATCTGAAGAAATTAATGCTTGTAGTATAAAGGTTAAAGCACAAATTGATAACGAAGAAAAAGATTGGCTCGTTATGTTTAAAAATGAAACTCACAATCACCCTACAGAAATAGAACCTTTTGGTGGAGCTGCTACATGTCTTGGCGGAGCTATAAGAGACCCGTTGTCAGGAAGATCTTATGTTTATCAAGCGATGAGAGTAACGGGTAGTGGAGATCCTACTGTAGATGTGAGCAAAACAATCGAAGGTAAACTTCCTCAAAGAAAAATAACAACTTTAGCTGCTCATGGATACAGTTCTTATGGAAATCAAATTGGTCTTGCTACTGGTCTGGTAAGAGAAATTTATGATGAAAATTATATTGCAAAAAGAATGGAAGTAGGAGCGGTTGTTGGAGCAGCTCCCGCAGAAAATGTGGTAAGAGAAAAACCTCAAAAAGGAGATGTTGTTATTTTAATTGGGGGAAAAACCGGAAGAGATGGGTGTGGAGGAGCTACTGGTTCTTCAAAAATCCATGACGAAACATCCATAGAGACTTCTAATGCTGAAGTACAAAAGGGAAATGCTCCAGAAGAAAGAAAACTTCAAAGATTTTTTAGAAATTCTGAAATTTCTAAAAAAATTAAGAGATGTAATGATTTTGGTGCAGGAGGTGTTTCAGTAGCTATTGGAGAGTTGAGTGAAGGAATAGATATTTATTTAGATAATGTACCTAAAAAATACGATGGGCTTGATGGCACTGAATTAGCTATTTCAGAATCTCAAGAAAGAATGGCAGTAGTTATCGATAAAAAAGATATTGAATTTTTTATAAAAGCTGCAGAAGATGAAAATCTTGAAGCTGTAAAAGTAGCAGATATAACAGATGAAAATAGATTGAGAATGTATTGGAATAATAATATTATAGTTAATATAGATAGAAATTTTCTTGATACTGCCGGAGTAAGACAAAAAACATCTGTAAAAGTTAAAAATATTGATGATAATATAAATCCATTTTTAAAAACCAATACTGAAAATAGTTTTGCATGTACAATAAAAAATACTTTATCTGATTTAAATGTTTGTTCACAAAAAGGTATGGGAGAAATGTTTGATAGCACTATAGGCAGCGGAACTGTTTTATCTCCTTTTGGTGGAAAATATCAAATGACCCCTGCTGAAAGTATGGTTTCAAAACTTCCAGTTATTAATGGAGAAACAGATGCAGCAACAATTATGAGTTATGGTTATAATCCTTTAATTAGCAAATGGTCTCCATTTCATGGTGCATATTTTGCAGTTCTTGAGTCTATATCAAAGATAGTTTCATCTGGTGGAGATTATAAAGAAATAAGAATGTCTTTTCAAGAATATTTCGAAAGACTTGAGAAAAATCCGGAAAAATGGGGGAAACCTTTTTCAGCATTACTTGGGGCTATTAAAATACAAGATGAATATAAAATATGTGCTATCGGTGGAAAAGACAGTATGTCTGGTAGTTATAAAGATGAATTACATGTTCCTCCTACATTAGTCTCATTCGCTCTTGCTCCTGTAAACGTTGAAAAAGTCATTTCTAATGATTTAAAGAAAACAGATTCAAAATTAATTCTTCTATATTCAGAAATGAATGAAGATTTTATTCCAGATTCTAATGTTATTAAGAAAAATTATGAAAAAATAATTGAATTAAACGATAAAAAACTCATAAGAGCTGCAAATCCTGTTACTTTTGGAGGAGTTCTTGCCTCACTTTCAAAAATGAGTTTCGGGAATAAAATTGGAATTGAATTTAACAACGAGTTATCTTTAAATGATTTAACAAAATATTTTTACGGAGGAATAATTTTAGAAGTTTCTGAAGATTTTGATTATTTAAAAGAACTTAAAGATAATAAATTCATTTATTTAGGTAAAACTTCAAAAGAAGAAAATTTATGTTTTAATAATGAAAAAATTTCTATTGATGAAGCGTTAAAATATTGGAGTGAAAAATTGGAAGACGTTTTTCATTCTAAATTAGAAAATTCTTATGAAAAAATAGAATCTTCTTATTACGAAGTTAAAACAAAAGTATTTTCAACAATAAAAAAAGCAAAACCAAAAGTATTTATTCCTGTATTTTATGGAACAAACTGTGAATATGATTCAAAAAAAGCTTTTGAAAAAGCTGGTGCGGAAGTTATTATGAAGATATTTAGAAATTTTAGATCCGATTTAATAAATGAATCAATAAATGAATTTAAAAAGAGTATTGAAGAATCTCAAATTATGTTTCTTCCAGGAGGATTTAGTGCAGGAGATGAACCTGACGGTTCGGGAAAATTTATAGCAACAATTTTTAGAAATGAAGCGTTAAAAAATAGTGTGATGGAATTATTAGAAAAAAGAGACGGCTTAATTTTAGGTATTTGTAATGGGTTTCAGGCATTAATAAAATTAGGACTACTTCCTTATGGAAAAATAAGAAATTTAGATATAAATTCTCCAACATTAACTTATAATAAAATAGGTAAGCATTTTTCAGGGGTTATTCAAACGAAAATAATTTCAAATAAATCTCCGTGGTTATATGATACAAAATGTGGTGATGTTCATACTATACCTGTTTCTCATGGCGAAGGAAGATTTTTGTGTGATGAAAAAACTTATTTAGAGTTATTGAAAAACGGACAGATTGCTACTCAATATGTAGATTTATCTGGTAATTTAACATATGAATATCCTTACAATCCAAATGGCTCTTATATGGCTGTTGAAGGCATTACAAGTTTTGATGGAAGAATATTTGGAAAAATGGGACATTCTGAAAGAATATCAAAAAATACTCTTATAAATATTTATGGTGAAAAAGACCAGAAAATTTTTGAATCTGGAGTAAATTATTTCAGAATATAATTGTGTTGTGATATAATAATATTTAATGATTAAAGGTTTATTGGAGGCGAGAAATTGATTTACGATACTATTGCGGCTATCTCTTCACCACACGGAACAGGAGCTATTTCTATTATAAGAATTACAGGAGAACTAAGTTTAAAAATTGTAGAAGAATCTTTAAAAAATCAAAAAACTCAATCAAAAAAAATGTGTTTTGGATATTTTTATTCGGAAGAAAAAAAGCTTGATGAAATAACTTGGGTATTTCATCAAGCTCCATATTCTTTTACTGGAGAAGATATGCTTGAAATATTTTGTCATGGCGGAAAAATAATTACTGAAAAAATTTTTCAAAGCATATTAAAAAAAGGTATCAGAGAAGCTGTGGCTGGAGAGTTTTCAAAAAGAGCTGTTTTAAATGGCAAAATGGATTTGATAAAAGCTGAATCTATAAACAATTTGATTCATGCTAAAACTGATAAAAGTGCAGATTTTTTTTCTAATCAAATGAATAATGGGATATCTTCTGAAATTGATAAAATTAAGGAGTTTTTATTAAATCAAATTGCCGAAATAGAAGTTTCGATGGATTATCCAGATGATTTTGAGCTTGATAGCGAAAAAATAAAAGATACTCTTAAAAATACTCTTGAAGAAATAGAAAATATTTTAAAAAATTCTGAAAATGGTTTAATAATTTCAGAAGGGATTAAAACTGTTATAATTGGTAAGCCTAATTCAGGTAAAAGTACACTTTTAAACTCTCTATTGAAAAAAGATAGAGCTATTGTTACAGATATCCCAGGCACTACAAGAGATACGATTGAAGAAGATTTAAACATTTCTGGAATACACATTAAAATAATTGATACTGCGGGTATTCGAGAAACAGAAGATAAAGTTGAAAAAATAGGTATAGAAAAAACAAATAAAGCTATAGAAGAATCTAATTTAGTAATAGCAATTTTTGATATGTCAAATTTTGGAGATAAAGATGATTTTATTATTGCAGACAAAATTAAATTATTAAAAGATAAAAATATAATAATCGTATTTAATAAAGAAGATATAACTAAAATTTCAGAAGAAGAAATTAGAAAATATTTTAGCGGTTATAATATAATTATAGTAAGTGCTAAAAACTCTAAAATTGAAAATTTGGAAAAAAAGATTTATGATATTTATAAAAATAAAGTTGAAATAGAAACTCCTGTTATTTTTGAAAAAAGACATAAATATTCTTTGATAAAAACAGAAGAGTTTTTAAAAAACGCTATTAACGCCATAAATAATGGAGTTACTTTTGATTTTATAATGTATGATATAAGAAAAGCTTTAGAATCCCTTTTAGAACTTAAGGGCGAAACATACGATGAAATTTTATTAGATAAAATATTTTCAAGTTTTTGTGTAGGAAAATAATAGGAGGTTTTTTATGAAACTAAAAATAATTGCAGTGTTATTTGGGCTAACCCCCTTTTTACAATTTTTTGCAAGAGGTTGGATTTATTTTTTAGTAACTTTACCAATTTATATAGTAGCTTATTATTTTTTTAAGAAAAAAGAACATATAAATTTTGTTATTTATTCTGGAGTTCTTATAGTAGCTCAAGCAGTGGCCTATATAATTGGAATTTCATTTTTTCTTGTTTTTGCATATGTTCTTATGGTTGCTTTTTTGATGTTTATAGCTTCAAAAGATTCTTTGAGATACAATGATTTGAAAAATTTTTTGAAAGAAAATAAAATGAATCCTGAAAACTATATTTTTGAAATGTGTTTTTATGGTCAAGGAGAAATAGGTAATTTAGAAGAAGTAAGAAATTTACAATCAGTCATTCTTGCTATGGGAAAAAATGGTATTGCTATTAATATGCAAATTGATAAAAAACAGATAAATAGATTTATCTCAAAAAAAGAAATTGTTGATTTTGGTGTGTTTAAATTCGAAAAAGATCAAGAATTTTATTATGCTCGTATAAGAGATATGTTTTGGCCACAAAGAAAAATTATTAATCTTCATAAACCAAAACTTGAAACATATGGTTTTGCAGTAAGGTTAGATGATGAAACTCTCAGTTTTTATGAAGAAGCAAATATCATTTTTAAAATTTCAGATACAATGGAAAAGTATAGATGAAATCAGAAATCGTATTAAATTATGTAAATCATATGAAAAAATTTCTTCATATGGAAAGAAAAGCTGAAATTAATTTAATGATAGATGAGATAAAAGAATTATCTGCTAATCAAAGACAAGAAAAAGGACGAACTTTATTAAATTTAAAAGGGAAATATGAGGGGCGAGAAATCGGAGGATTTTCACTTATAAAATACGGCTCTAAAAATGAAATCAAAACAAATATTTCTGTTGGAGATGTTGTATTAATAAGTAAAAAAGATCCTTTGCAAAATGGAATTGAAGGAACTGTTATAGAAAAAGGAAATAAATATATTACAATTTCTTTTTCAAATAACTTGCCTGAATGGCTTTTAGAAAATGTAAGAATTGATTTATACGTTAATGATGTTACTTTCAAAAGAATGGCTGAAGCACTCGATAAATTCATTGAATTTGATTCGGTAGTAAAAAAAGTACTTTTTAAAAGTAATAACTGCGATGAAATCATTGAAGATATAATGATTGAAAAATTTGAAGATGAAAAATTGAATGATTATCAGAAAGACGCCGTAAGAAAAGCTGTGAATACTGAAGGTGTGTATATAATACATGGGCCTCCGGGAACAGGTAAAACGCGTACTTTAACTGAAATAATAGTTCAATTTTCAAAACAAAATAAAAAGATTTTAGTTACTGCCGATTCAAATGTTGCAGCTGATAATATTTTAGAAAATTTATCAATGTACAATTTTCTAAATGTAGTTAGATTAGGTCATCCGGCTAGAGTGAATAAAAAAATTTTAGATAATACAATTTATAAAAAAGTTGAAAATCTTAAAATTTTTGGGCAAATTGAAGCTTTGCGAGAAGAAATAGATTATTTGATAAACGAAAGAAAATCTTATAAAAAACCAAGCCCTGCTTATAGAAGAGGATTATCTTTCAATGAAATAAAGAAATATTCTAAAAAAAGCTCTAAAAAAAGAGGTCTTGACTCAAAAATAATAAAATCAATGGCAAATTGGCTTGATTTAACGGAAACTATAAAAATATACTATACAGAATTAAGACATCTTGAAGAATTTGCATTTAAAACAGTTGTTGAAAATTCAGATGTAATAGTTACAACTAATTCTACTTCAGGAAGTGAAATATTGGAAGATTATTTTTATGATGTATGTGTTATTGATGAATCTTCACAAGCATTAGAGGCGGCTTCACTAATTCCTGCTGTAAGAGCTAAAAAACTTATACTTGCTGGTGATAACAAACAACTTCCACCAACAATTTTATGTAAAGAGGCTGAAAATGAGTTATCTGTAACACTTTTTGATAAATTAATAGAAAAATTTCCTAATAAAACATCGTTACTTAGATATCAATATAGAATGAACGATAAAATAATGAATTTTTCTAATAAGTATTTTTATAATGATAAATTGATTTCTGATGAAACTGTAAAAAATGAAAAAATAAATATTTCTGACGAAACATATGATTTTTTAAATGGTGAGAACATAATTTCTTTTATAGATACTTCAAAGAGTTTAGATAATTATGAAATAATAAAAGAAGGATCAAAATCGAAATTAAATATATTTGAAGCAGAGATTATAATTAAAATTATAGAAAAATTGAAAAATTATGTTAGTCTTGAAAACATAGGAATAATTACTCCATATTTAGATCAAGTGAAATATTTAAGAGAAAAAAATAGTTATGAAGATTTAGAAATAAATACAGTTGACGGATTTCAAGGAAGAGAAAAAGAAATAATTATAATTTCTTTTGTTAGAAGTAATGAAGAAAAAGAGATAGGTTTTTTAAAAGATGAAAGACGATTGAATGTTTCTCTTACTAGAGCTAAAAAGAAGCTGATAATAATTGGAAATTCTTCAACTTTAATTTCAGGATTAATGTATAAAAATTTATATAATTATATAAAAGAAAACGGAAAAATATATTCTATGGAGGGTAAAAATGAAAATTTTGAAATTAGCTTTTTTTGAAATTAAAAAAATTATTAGAAATCCAACAACTATAATTTTAATGATAGCTTTGCCTATAATAATAGCTTATTTAGGATCTGCATTTTACCCTCAAAATCTTATGGGTGATTATAAGATTGGAATATATAATGAAGATAAAAGTTTTTTAGGAACGTTTGGATTTATGTTTTTAAAACAATTTTTCAGATGGGATAATGCTTTTGAAATATTTAACGAAAAAGAATTAATTGAAACGGTTGAAAAGGGTGAATTTGATTCTATATTAATAATACCAAAAGGTTTTATGAGTGATTTGGTAGATTACAAGGAAACAAAATTAAATTTGATTCCAAATCCTGATAAATTACAAGATAGTATGGCAATTTATACTATAGTAGATGTCTTATTTCGAGAATTGGCAGGAGTTCCAGAAATAGGAGCGGGTTCAACAACTCAATTTTTGTTGGGTGGTGGAATAAGCGTAGATCCTAATAGGAAAATGCCTAGTATTGAATTATTAGTACCGGATGTTAAATCAAAAGATGGATTAAGAGCTGTTGATAATAAATCTTTAGGTTTTAAAGATATTTTTGCTCCTTCTATAGTTGTTGTAATGATATTGTTGTTTTCAATGATAGGTGTGGGTAATTCTATTGCCTCTACTAAAGAATCAGGATTACTAGATATTTACCGTTCTAATGGATTGAAACTTTATCAATTTATAAGTTTTAAGTTTATTGCTTTTTTTCTTTTAGGCGTTTTTTCAAGTTTCATAATATGGTATGTATACAGATTCTTAGGTGTTCAATCTTATGCTTCTGATTTTGAATTATCTTTAATAATGATACTCATAGTATTTGTGTTCACTTCTTTAGGAATTTTTTTATCTTCTATAACTAAAACAACAAAGGCAACTTCCTTATTACTAACATCTGTTTTAGGGGCTATGGTTTTGTTTGGAGATATAATAATTCCAATTCCTAATGAAAGTTTAGTAAAAAATATTTCTAATTTTATGCCCATAAAATATAGTGTTGAAATGTGGAGAAAAATGTCTATTACAGGATTTTCGGTATCTGAAATGAAATTTGAAGTTGCAGTTTTATTATCCTTTGGGATATCTTTCATTGTATTAAGTCTATTTTTCACTTATATTTCGGAGAAAAAATAGTGAAAATTAAACAATATGATCTTTTAATTGTATTGTTTATAATTAGTTTTTTTATAAATAGTTTACTATGTATTTTAATTAGAAAATCAGAAATAATTATATTTCTGATTTTTTCGCATATTATTTTATATTTTCTTATAAAAGATATATATGAGAAAAAAATAAAAAAAATATTATTTGAAAAAGAATACACAAAAAAATATAGTGGTATTTTAAAAGAAATACGTTTTGTTATAAAAAGATTAGAAAGAACTATTGAAAAAGAAAGAAAAGATTTTATGGATTTTTATGAACGTTTCAATATAATGTTCAACAACATAAGTTTAGGTATTATAATAATAAATAAAAATAATAAAATTGAAAAAATTAATAAAACGGCTAAAAATTATTTTCATTATTTAAATTTAAGAGCGGGATATTCAGTATCACTTTTTTTAAAAAATGCCGATTTAAAAATTCCTCAATATACTGGTATTTATAATCTTTATTCCAGAAGAGTAAAAAGAAATTTTGAAATTCAATATGATAAAAAAAGTGATTTTGATATATTAATAATAAAAGATGTGACTTATGAAAGAAAACTTAAAAGAGTTTTGGAATTATCCCATGATTTCGTTTATATGGGAGAAGTTATTGGAAATTTATCACATTCATTAAAAACTCCAATATCGAGATTGAAAATGACGTATCAAATGTATGAAATTACTCATGAAGAAAGTGCTTTAGAATCTTTAAAAGAAGAAATAGAAATACTTGAAAAGAGTATATATAACGCTATCAATCTTTTTAAAACAGATAATTTAAATGCTGAATCAGAAAAAATTAATATTGAGAAGCTTTTAAAATCATTAAAAGAAGAATACTCTAAAATTTTTAATTTTATTAAATTTGACTTTCATACTGAAGAAGAAAATGTTTATTTTAATAAATTTCTCTTCACATCATTTTTAAAAAACTTGATTCAAAATTCTGTTGAATCAATAAATGAAAAAATAAATTTAGAAAAATATGATCCCAAAGTTGTATTGAAAATAAAAAGAAGAAATAATAATCTTATTTTAAATATTTACGATAATGGTTTGGGAATGGATGAAAATCAAATAAATAATTTTAATAAACCTTATTATTCTACAAAATCTATTGGAAGTGGTGTTGGAAGTATTTTTATTGAAAGATTTGTATATTCTCATAATGGAGATTATCATATTAAATCAAAGAAAAATAATTTCACTTTATTTATAATTAAAATACCAAACAAATAAAAACAAGCACTATTAAGTGCTTGTTTTTATAAAAAATATAAACTTCATTTTTTTAATCAATAATAATATTATTTTGAATGATTTTTTATTAAAATCCTTGATAAATTGGAAAAAACAGTCTTCTTTGATTCAAATTAAATGGATTTATAGCGTATTGAACAGTTAAAACCATTCCTATAGGAGTAACATATCTCAATCCGCCTCCTATAGAAGCATAAGGCTCACTTAAACTCCAATCAGATAAATTATTCCATATATGCCCATAATCTGCAAATAAAGCTAATTCAAAACCATTAGCAAACTTTCTTTTAAACTCAATTCCTGAAGAAACAAATTTATTACCATTTAAATTATAATTATAAGCTTCAAAATATCCTGAACCACCTAAAATAAATTGATGATGTATCGGAGTATTATCGCTCATTAGTCCTATTTTATTTCTAAAAGATACAATATTACCTTTTCCTAATGAGATATGCATTCTGTTTTCAGCTTGAACGCTCCATAACAAATCATAAGATTTATTAATATTAAAAAAATTCGCATTTTTTATAGTAAATTTATTAAAATAAGGAACTAAGTTAGATTCTGATGCAATATAATAATCTAAATCAGATTTTACAAAAATATAATCAAAATCATCTAAATCATAGCTGTTGGCTTTTAAAACATTTCCTTTTTCATATCCAAAAGAAAATTCTGTATGTAAATTAGGATAAAAAGTCTGTTTTGAATTAAGAGAGAATAATAAATGTTTTGTTTCTGCACCAAATTCTTTTTCAAAAGATTCAACTTTCAATGTGTTTATAGTACTTAAAAAAGGAAATTGAATATAAGCATTTTTTAAATATTTTTTATAAATATTCATAGCATTCCAATTGTATAATCCGCCAATATTAACCATTTTACCAAATAAATTGTTATATTCTAAAGTTAAAGTACCAAAAATCGCATTTATAGATTTTGAAATTATAAACTCCACAGGATCATTATATAAACCAAAACCCTCTTCAATTCTTAAGTAAAGATCTAACTCCTTATTTTCAAAATTAGGTACGACAACAAATTTTGATTTTGCAAAAGATCCAGATTTATTTATTTGAGATTGAGCAATTCTCACTTTGTCTGGATTGAAAGTATCGCCATCTTTTATTCCAACTAAAGATTTTAAAATATTTACATCAGTTGAATGAGTTCCCAAAATATAGAAATTATTTATTTTCCATCCTTTATATTGTTGATACTTATAAACGGTATCTATTTTTAGCTCTTTTGGAGCTTCAAATAATTTTTCAAAAAAACTTTTTTGATACTTGTTTCTTATCGAATAACCGTTATCTTCTATAATTACAGGAGTTTGAATTCCTACAACGCTTATGTTATACATTGGAGAATCTATAAATTCTTCCGGATGTGCCATGCCTTTTTCAACAAGCTCTTTTAAAATAGAGTAATATTCAATAGCTTTTTCTCTTTCGTTAAGTGTATCATATATTAACCCTATAAAACCATAAGCTTCTTCTAAATTTGCATTGTAATAAATTTTTTCCAGTTCAATTACTTTTTTAAAGTTTTCTAAAGCTTTTTCTAAATTATTTATACTCAAATAATATTTACCTGTCATTATTAATAAAGTTTCTGAATCAGGGTATTTTCTCAATAAATCAAACAATTTATTTTTCATTTCTTCATTTTTATGAATATCCATTTCTCTATAATAAAAATTTTTTATTTCAGACCAATCTTTTTCGAAATCTCCAAACAAAGTTTCGGGTATACTTTTTTCCGATAAATAAGCGTATTCACCATTCAAAGCTTTTTCTAAACTAAACGCATTAAATTTTTTATCTGCAGATGTTCTATATTTATCTGTAGCCGATGCGTACATTATTAAATTTGTAGAATCGAATATAACTGAAGCCATGGTTCCTGAATTATTAATACCATAAATAAAATCATTATCAGTAACTTTATCTCTTAAAATTTCTGCTATTACGTATTCGTTTATATTTCCGTAATTATTTTCTATTAAGTAATTCAATCTTTCTTCTCTTTCTTTTGAATGCATCCAAGCACCTGATTGAATTTTTGACATAAATTCTGTGTTATACCTATTTGCAGTAAAAATAAAATTATCTTTTTCAATTATTTGATATTTTTCAGAAGCTATTTCCATTACAACAGCTCTATTTGAATTGGCATCCGATATCGTGATATTTAAACCAACTGTTCTTGGCAAAGATTTCACCAGTTCTATTGCTTGGTCAATATTTTCACTAAATTGAACAACGGCTCTTAAAAGCATAGTAAAAGGTATTCCATCTAAACTCATGTTTTGTGCAGTTGTTATAGAGTAATTCATTGTAACAGAAACACCATGTGCATTCATTCCGTGCATAATACCAGTATGAGAAGGATAAATAAATGTTATAAAAGGAATGCCATCATCTGGCTCAAAAACTGCAGCAAAATTGTAAAGCCCTAAATCTTCAAGACCAACGAAATCTAAATTTCTCGCATGAAACATATTTCCATTATCTGTAGAATTATTATAAAAAGCCATCGATGTACAAAATGGCACCAGCATCATTTCTTGAAAAACATTTGACATAACTATTGATTCAACACCAATTCCACTATCATCTTCTATAGTAGTTACAAAAGAATTCATCTCTCTCATAAATTGTTCTGGAATGTTTCTTTTTATTGTAGGGTATAACTTCGTTTTAAAATAGAAATTTTGAAAACTTTGAACTAACTTTTCAAACCCTTGTTTTTCTTCTAACATTGGATCAAATCTTTGCATTGTATCATCAAAATCAGAAACATCAAACATCTGATCTAACAAAATAACATGTTGAGAACCGATTTCTTCAGGGCTTCCTTTAAAGTGTGCAAACCACATATCTCCGTTATAAAACGCATAACCTTTTCCAACTCTAATATAATTACCTTCTCTTATAACTTCAAAATCTGAAGCTAATAAAAAGATTGATAATAAGTACATCATCAAAAATAAAAAAATTTTTTTCATATTACCCCTCCCATTTGACTTATAATGGCATTAAAAAACTTATAATATTATGATAATATATTTTAAAAAAACATACAAGACTTTTCTGACAACACGTTTTTATATAGAATAAAAAGTAATTTTCTTTTATAAATCTTTAGACATATATAAATTTGTTATATTAAAATCCATTTTTTTGTATAAGTTAATAGCTCTTGAATTATGACCAAAAACATGAAGAGAAATTTTATTAACTCTGAGTTGTTTAGCTTTTTCTTCAACTTTTTTCATTACTTCTGTTCCTAGTCCTTTTCCTCTAAATTCTTCAAAAATTATTATATCGGCAATATAAGCTTCTTTTTCTAAAGGGCTTTCAATAATTAATATCCAAAGATATCCTATTTTTTTGCTTTCACTTATAATATTAAATAAATAATTATTTTTTGTACCTGTTTTTTCAGGAAGCATATCTTCAAAAGCTTTTTTTGATTTTTCATAAGCTACTTCTTCGTGCCAATTTTTAGCTTTTACTTTTTCTTCAGCATAATTAGGAATAGCTAAATCTAAATAATTATCAAAATCATCTTCACTCATTTCTTCAATAAATATCATCTTTTTCACCTCGTATATTTTTATCTAAAAAATAAAAATTTCACTCAATACAATAATATCATAAAATTAAAAAATGATTAAATATTTGACGAATGCAATAAAATATGATATAATCTTCAAGTGCTTATGGAGAGATGGCTGAGCGGCCGAAGGCGCACGCTTGGAACGCGTGTGATGGTTAAACATCCGAGGGTTCAAATCCCTCTCTCTCCGCCATTAGAGTTAACAATGTATTTATGAGGTTCCAGTAAGGGACTAATAAATTACTAAAAATCTTCCTACATTAAGCAGGAAGTTTTTTTTATGTTATTAGTAATAAAACTTACTTTGATTTGATTCATAAAATTTAATTATTAAAAAGGAGATGATTATATGCCAGAATCAAAAAATGAACTATATTGGATAAAAGTTTTAAATAAGAACAGCGATAAACATGTGGATACTTATGTACTGAATACTGCTACTGGATGTATTCTAAAATCGGTCATTACTAATACAGATATGAATGGTGTTCTTAAAACGGCTTCAATAAATCAGGTTTTTCTTCCTGGAGAACAGTGGGATACTAAAACAAATCAATTTATTCTTGTAAAATAATCTGTTTTTTAGCCATTTTATAAAATTGGATAGGTTAAATAAAATTATTTTCCTGACTTTTTAATCTACTTATAGAAAAAAGAAAATTAGGGCGTACACAACTGTGACGCCTATTTTTATTTTAATTATTAAAATTTTTTCTTTTAAACTTTACAACATATTGAAATTTATAAAACTATTATTTTTAAGTTATAATATAATAAGTAATAAAATAAATGAAAAGGGGGAATTTTAAAAAATGTATAAAATCTTAATTGTTGAAGATGATTTGGTAATTGCAGAATCTATTCAAAAACATATTAATTCGTGGGGATATGAAGCAAAACTTGTTGAAGATTTTCAAAATGTGATGAACGAATTTTTGACTTTTAACCCACAGCTTGTATTATTAGATATATCGTTAATGTTTTTCAACGGTTATCATTGGTGTAGTGAAATAAGAAAAGTTTCTAAAGTACCAATTATATTTATTTCTTCTGCGTCTGATAACTTGAATATAGTGATGGCTATGAATATGGGGGGAGATGATTTTATTTCAAAACCATTCGATTTAGATATTTTAACTGCAAAAGTTCAAGCGATTTTAAGACGAACATATGATTTCAATTTACAGGCTAATTTAATAGAACATAAAGGAGCTGTATTGAATACAAGCGATGCAACACTCATTTATAAAAATGAAAAAATTGATCTTACAAAAAATGAATATAAAATACTTCAAACGCTTATGGAAAATAAAGGTAAAATTATAAGCAGAGATATTTTAATGACAAAATTATGGGAAAATGAAAGTTTTGTAGATGAAAACACTTTAACTGTTAACATAACAAGACTTAGAAAAAAACTTGAAAGATCAGACCTTGTCAATTATATAATTACTAAAAAAGGTCTTGGATATTTGGTGGAATAAAATGAAAAAAATATTATTGAATTACTTAATTTATTATAAAAAAAGTGTTTTTTTATTTACAGTAGCTTCTATCGTTTTTTTTGTAATATTTTTTTTATATAACCTTCCTTTAGAATCGGTAGGGTATGCAGTGTTAATATGTACTACTTTGTTTCTAATTTTTTTAATTATCGATTTTAATTCTTTTTATAAAAAACATAAAAAACTTGTTGAATTACATAACAAAATAATATACGATTTAAAAGAATTACCAACTCCAGAAAATTTAATTGAAGAAAGATATGCAGAATTAATTACTCTTTTATATAGAGAAAAAAGCGATGTTATATCAAAATCCGATAATGAAAAAAGTGCAATGATAGATTATTATACGCTTTGGGCACATCAAATTAAAACGCCAATATCAGCCATGAGATTACTTTTACGAGAAGAAATAATTGATAAAAATAAAATTTCTGCAGAACTATTTAAAATAGAACAATACGTAGAAATGGTTCTTTCATATTTAAGAATGACGAGTAAATCAACAGATTTTATGTTTAATAAATATGATTTAGATAAAATAATTAAACAAGCTGTTAAAAAATATGCTTTTCAATTTATTCAAAAAAAAATAAAGCTTGATTATAAAGAAGTAAAGTGTAAAATAATAACAGACGAAAAATGGCTACTCTTTGTATTAGAACAAATTTTATCAAACGCATTAAAATATACGTTAAAAGGCTCAATTTCTATATATATGATAGGTAACAAAAATCTTGTAATTGAAGATACAGGAATAGGAATTGAAAAAGAAGATTTACCAAGAATTTTTGAAAAAGGTTTTACAGGATATAACGGACGTGTTTATAAAAAATCTACTGGAATAGGTCTTTATTTGAGTAAAAAAATATTGACAAAATTATCACACACAATAAAAGTAGAATCAGAGTTTGGAAAGGGCACAAGAATAATAATAGGACTTGATTCTATAGATTTAAAATATGAATAAAAAAATAATCTTACATAATCGTAAGGATTGACAAAAAAATGTAAGTCAAATCTATGGCACGATATAACTCATTTTGATATACTGAATATGAATAAAAAATTCAGATTTCGAAAGGGAGGAAATTGATATGGCAATTTTAGAAGTTAACAACTTAAAAAAAATATACACTACACGATTTGGAGGAAATCAGGTTCAGGCATTATCAAATGTATCATTTTCAGTAGAAAAAGGTGAATATGTAGCTATTATGGGAGAATCAGGATCAGGAAAAACTACGCTTTTAAATATTTTAGCTTCTTTAGATAAACCGACAAGTGGGGAGGTTCTTTTAAACAATAAAAAAATAACTGCTATAACAGAAAAAGAAATTTCTGCATTTAGAAGAAAAAATCTGGGATTTGTTTTTCAAGATTTCAATTTGTTAGATACATTTTCACTTATGGATAATATATTTCTTCCACTTGTTTTATCTGGAAAAAATTATAGCGAAATGACTAAAAGATTAAACCCAATAGCCCAAAAACTTGGAATAAATAATATTCTTTCAAAATTTCCTTATGAAGTATCTATTGGTCAAAAACAAAGAGCGGCAGTTGCAAGAGCTTTAATTACAAATCCTCAATTAATACTTGCTGATGAACCTACAGGAGCCTTAGATTCCAGATCATCTGAAAGTCTTTTAAAATTATTCGAAGAAATAAATAACGAAGGCCAAACAATATTAATGGTTACTCATAGCGTTAAAGCAGCTTGTTTTGCAAAAAGAATTCTTTTCATAAAAGACGGAGAAGTTTTTCATCAAATATATAAAGCAAATATGACTGATGAACAAATGTATCAAAAAATATCTGACACACTTACTGTAGTTTCAACGGGTGGTGCTAAAAATGAATAAATTTTTTTACTCTAAAATTGCTGCTAACAATATAAAAAATAACTCTAAAACGTATGTGCCTTATTTAATTACTTGCATATTAACAATATCTATGTATTACATAATGCACTCATTATCTATAAATTCTGGACTTGACAAAATTTCTGGAGGAGGAGCATTAAAAAGTATACTTTTTTTTGGAACAATAGTATTAGCTTTTTTTTCTGCAATATTTCTTTTTTACACACATAGTTTTTTGATAAAAAAAAGAAAAAAAGAATTTGGACTTTATAATATACTAGGAATGGAAAAAAAACATATATTCAAAATAATGTTTTTTGAAACTATTTATACAGTAATAATAAGTTTTACACTAGGATTAGGGTTTGGAGTAATATTTTCAAAATTATTTTATTTAATACTACTAAAAATGTTGAATTTTCACATCCCCATAAACTTTGAAATTTCAATGACAGCATTATATTATTCGCTCATAATATTTGGAGTTATATTTATTTTATCTTATTTAAATACATTAACTCAAATTCATCTTTCAAAACCTATTGAATTAATTAAAGGAAATCAAACGGGCGAAAAAGAACCTAAAACTAAATGGATTATGACTATAATAGGGATAATAACGTTAGGTGCCGGATACTATATTTCTTTAACTACACAATCCCCATTAGAAGCCATAGCATTATTTTTTGTGGCAGTAATACTCGTTATAATAGGAACTTATTTATTATTTATTACAGGAAGTATAACTATTTTAAAAATGCTACGCAAAAATAAAAATTATTATTATAAAACAAAAAATTTTACTGCTGTTTCTGGAATGATATATAGAATGAAACAAAATGCAGTAGGCCTTGCAAATATATGTATTTTATCTACAGCGGTTTTAGTAATGCTTTCAACGACTGTTTCGCTATTTATAGGAATGGAAGATTTAGTAAGAACGCGTTATCCAAGAGATTTCGTGGTTTCAATGCAGAATTTTACTGATGATGATGTAATTGTGATAAATGAAATCATACAAGATTTAACAAATAGAAATGATATGAAAATAAAAAATGAAATCAAACACCAATTTGTGTATATTTCTGCACCACGTGAAGATAATAAATTTTTAAAAACTTCCGAAAGAATAGGATATCAAAATATTTCAAACATAAGATTAATAACGGTTTCAGAATATAATAAAATGACGGGAAAAAATATTTCTTTAAATAAGGATGAAGTGTTGTTGCAAACAATTTACGGAGAAATAAAAGAAAACACAATAATTTTTGAAGATAAAACATTCAAGATTAAAGAAAGAATCGATGATATTGAAGCCGCGAGCAGCCAAAGTGCTTTAATGATAAATTCTTATTATATAGTATTTTCGGATAAAGAAATAATTGAAGAAATATATCTTTTTTTTGCAAACGAAGAATTAGAGGGTTTTTCTTATTATTATGGTTTTGATATAGATAGTAAATCTGAAAATCAAATTCAGCTTTATAATGAACTGGTGGCAGCGAAAAATCAAAAAGGATTCAGCGGTCTTATTGAAAGTTCTGAAGAAGCCCGCGAATCATTTTATTCGCTGTATGGAGGTCTTTTTTTTATTGCAATTTTTCTTGGCACACTTTTTTTAATAGCAACAGTACTCATAATTTATTACAAACAAATATCAGAAGGATTTGATGATAAACAAAGGTTTGAAATAATGCAAAAAGTTGGAATGAGCCACGAAGAAGTTAAATCTACTATTAGAAATCAAGTTTTAACTGTTTTCTTTTTACCATTAATAATGTCAGGAGTACACATAGCTTTTGCATTCCCAATAATAACGAAAATGCTCGCTGTTTTGAATTTGACAAACACAACCCTTTTCATTAAAGGCTTAATAGGAACTTTAATTATTTTTGCATTGTTTTATACGATAGTTTATTCTTTAACAGCAAAAACATATTATAAAATTGTAAGCTATAAAAATTAAAAAAGAAGAACCTTTTTAATCCCTAAATTTATTTATTATGGGCGATCTGATGATCGCCCAATTTTTTTTAAAATTATTTCAAATATCCGGCAAGACGTAACCCGGTACCATAATTTGTGCTAGCAGGAGGAAATGACCAACTTCTATAATGAATCTGAAGATTTC
>CAYZNB010000010.1:0-31953 GCA_964478535.1 uncultured Thermotogaceae bacterium | reverse complement strand
TTATACGAAAATTCTCAATTGCTCGCTACTTTATTTCATCCATATTTACCGTCAATGCATTATAATAAAAAAAATTTATATCACTTACAACTTTTCAGTATTTAAACGCTTTTACATTTCAACTTGCAACTTGCCACTTTTTAACTTTATTTTTTTCCTAACCAACTTAAATGCTTTTTTGTTTCACGAAACATTAACAATAAAGTAATGAATAATATTGTATTTAATGATAAAATAATGAATTGTATGTATTTAAAAACATAAAAATGAGGATTAGGGTTTTAAACCTCTTTAATAAAGAGTACCTTTTAGTCCAAACTTATTATTTCAAAAAACAGGAGGTGACACAAAGTGTACGCTATAGTTGATTTTGGTGGAAGACAATACAAAATGGAAGAAGGTCAGACAATTTATACCGAAAAAGTTAACGGTGTAGAAGTTGGCGGAGAATACTCTTTCGATAAAGTATTGTTTGTAAAAACAGAAGAAGGATTAAAAATAGGCCAACCATTTGTTGAAGGTGCAAAAGTAGTTTATGAAGTGGTTGAACACGGAAGAGATGAAAAGATTCTTGTAGTAAAGTTTAAAGGAAGAAAAAACTACAGAAGAAGACAAGGTCATAGACAACATTATACAGCAGTAAAAATTAAAAAAATTGAGTTATAATGACTTTAATCAGATTTGATAAGAATTATGTAGAAATAACAGGACATTCGAATTATTCAAAAGCAGGAAGTGATATTGTATGTAGTGCAATAAGCACTTTAACACAATTCGTTGCTGAAATAATAAAAAGAGAAAATTTTGGAAATTATACAGTAAAAGATGGATATTTAAAAATAGAATTAAAAGTTGAAAATGAGTTTTCCATAAAACTTTTTAATTATTTAAAAGAAGCGATTGAATCAATACAAAAAGATTTTCCAAAAAATGTTAAACTGGAGGTGAAATAATAGTGAAAATAAATCTTCAGCTCTTCGCTAAAAGTGGAGCAGATGCAAACAAAAAAAGTAGTAACCCTAAATATTTAGGAATAAAAGCTAATAATGGACAATTTGTTTTAGGAGGAAGTATAATTTCAAGACAAAGAGGAACTAAAATACATCCAGGAAAAAATGTGGGTCTTGGAAGAGATTTCACACTTTATGCAAAAATTGATGGAGTAATTAAATTTGAAAACAGAAACAACAGAAAATATGCAAGCGTATACCCAAAAGTAGAGCAGTAAATATGAAAACTAAAATTTTGGTTTTGTCTGGAATTTTTGGTGGATTAGCGTTTTTATTGACCTTTTTAGAATTTCCAATTTTTCCGGTTTTACCATTTTTAAAGTTTGATGCAAGCGATAGTTTAGTAATTTATATTACAATGTTTTTTGGGTATATTCCAGGTTTTTTAACCTTAACAGTAAAAAGTATTTTATTTCTTTTCAAAAGTGGTGATGGTGGTATAATAGGTATTTTCATGAACTTTATTGCAGGGATAGTATTTATAAGTATTTTATATAAATTAAAAAGCAAATTGAACTTATGGATAGTTTTTTCAATTGCAAGTACTGCGGTAGGCATAACCATGTGTTTTGTTAATAATTATATTTCAATACCAGTTTATACTAATATGAAAACAGCGGCTTTTGTGGAAATGTTAGGGTTAACAAGTGTGCAATTTTTTTCTTTGGTTATAGCGTTTAACGTAATAAAATTTATGGCTGACTCGATTATAGCCTATTTACTATATAAAAAAACTAAATCATTAATTAAGGAATGAAAGGAGGAACAAAAATGGCTTCAAAAATGACACAAAAATGTTATACTTCAAAAGCATCAGATATTGTTAGAAAATGGTATGTTATAGATGCAGAAGGTAAAACATTAGGTAGATTGTCTTCACAAGTATCAAAAATATTACAAGGTAAAAATAAACCTACATATACTCCAAGTATGGATACTGGGGATTTTGTAATAATTATAAACGCAGAAAAAATACATGTTACAGGTAATAAATTAAATCAAAAAGAATATCACAGACATTCAGGATATCCAGGTGGTTTTAAAACAACTTCTTTTAAGGAATTACTTGAAAAACAACCTGAAAAGATTCTTGAAAAAGCAATAAAAGGAATGTTGCCTAAAACAATTCTTGCGAAACAAATGATGAGAAAATTAAAAGTATACGCAGGTGCTAGTCATCCTCATGATGCACAAAAACCTGAAAAATTAGAAATATAATAAGGATTGGAGGTGCAAGGCTAAATGGGTGAATTTATAAATTATTATGGAACAGGAAGAAGAAAAACTGCAGTCGCAAGAGTACACTTGAGACCAGGCGATGGAAAATTAAAAGTTAATGGAAAAGAATTAGATAGCTTATTAAGCTACTTAAATAATAATGAAATATGGGTTAAACACGCATTAGAACCATTAATGGTTACTAATTTATTAGGAAAATTTGATTTAGTTATAAGGGTTAATGGTGGAGGATTAAGTGGACAATCAGGTGCTTTAAGATTAGGAATAGCAAGAGCTATACTTGAATATGACGAATCATTAAAACCAACACTTAAAGAAAAAGATATGTTAACAAGAGATTCTAGAAAAGTAGAAAGAAAAAAATACGGCCACAGAAAGTCAAGAAAAAAAGCACAATTTTCGAAGAGATAATTGTTGTCTTATTAAAATATACAGAACGGCTCAAAAAAGGAGCCGTTCTTTTTTGCGATGTGAATTAAATGGAAAAAGAAGAATTAAAGTCGATTATTGAAGAAATAAAAAATAAAACAAGCATTTCTGAAATAATAAGCAATTATATAAAAATAAATAAAGCAGGAAAAAATTATTCTGCATTATGTCCTTTTCATGCAGAAGATTCGCCTTCTTTTTATATATTTCCAGAATCAAATACTTATCATTGTTTTGGATGTGGAGCTCATGGGGATTTGATTTCCTTTGTTCAAAATTATGAACATGTTGATTTTATTGAAGCTTTAAAAAAGGTTTCAATATATGCAGGAATACCTTTAGAATTAAATTCCAAAGTAAAACCTCCTGAGATAATTTTTAATGAAAACATTAATAAAATATATATGGATACTTTGTTAAATATTTCAGCCAAATCAAAAGTTTGGGAATTTTTAAAAAGAAGAGGTATTGATGAAAACATTGTTAGAGAATATGAAATAGGTTTTTCTGAAGGAAAAGAAATATCGGAGTATTTAAAAAGTCAAAAAATGAACGAAAACATTCCTTTTAAGATGGGAATGATTAATAAGAAAAAGGAATTTTTTAGTAACAGAATTATAATACCAATAAGAAATAATAACGGTGATTTAGCAGGTTTTTCAGGTAGAACTATAGATAATCAACTAGGACCTAAATATATAAATACACCTGAAAATAATTATTTCAAAAAATCTAAACTTTTATATTTGTTTTATAAAAACGAAAAATATATTAAACAAAATGACTTTGCTATAGTAGTTGAAGGATATTTCGATGCTATTTCGATGAGTAATTCTGGATTTCAAAATACTGTAGCGGTTCTTGGAACGGCATTAACAGAAGAACATTCTAAATATCTTAAAAATGCAACTTCAAATATTATTACGATGTTTGATATGGATGATGCGGGGCAGCAAGCAACAATAAAAACTATAGACAACTTATTCAAAAAAGGTTTTAAAATAGCAGTTTCTTTGTATCCAGCAAAAGATCCAGATGAATTAGTTAAGAAAAAAGATAAGGTGTTTATTGCCGAACTATTAAAAAAATCTTATAAATTTCACGAATATATAATTGATGTTAAAATGAAAAATTATGATCTTACAAACGATTTTGCCGTGGAAAAATATTTAGAAGAAATGGCATATTGGTATAAAAGTTTTTTAATGAACTCAAGATATGAAATTGCAGAAGGTTTTATAGAGAAATTATCCGAAACATTGGAAAAAGATTATTCAATAATAAAAAAAATGTTGGAACATAAAAAAGTTAAATTGAATAAAGATGTTTATATTAAAGAAAATAAAGTAATTACGTCTCAAAATTTAATTAAAAAACACAATTTGTGTCAAGATTTCATTTATTTATGGTTGAAATACCCAGATTATAGAGAAGAGATAAAAAAATTTGATGTAAATTTTTTTGAAGAAGAAAATATAATAGAGTTTTTAAATATTATAAAAGAAACAGATAACATATCGGAAGTTCTTGAAAAAAGTGGTATGCAAATTTCTGATATGATTTCAAAAGCTTGGAAGATGGACTATAAATTTTCAGCCGAAAGAATTTTTTCGTCTTTGAATGAAACTTATGATATTTTATTAATAAAAAAAGAAATTCAAGAATTAAAACAATTAATGAAAGAAGAAAAAGATGAGAAAAAAAGAAGTAAATTAATTTCAGAAATATTTCAGTTATATTCAAAATTAAAAAAACACGGAGGAAAATAAAAAATGTCTGAAAAGAAAAAGACAAAAGAAATTGATATAAAAGAAATAATAGAGGATATTGCTCAAATAGATGTTATTGCAGACGATAAAATAAAAATTAAAGAAAATAAAATTATTAAAAATAAAGAATCTATTGATATAGAAAGCATTGTAAAAAAATTAAAAGTTCTTGCAAAAAATAATAATAATACTATCACTTATGACGATATAGACAAATGTATTCCTGTGGAAGATGAAGAAAATGTTGAAACAGATTTAATTGAAAAAATTTATCTACATATGGAAAAATTAAATATTAGTATAATAGAAGAATCCGAAGAAGAAGAGATAGATGATATTAAAGAAGAAATAGATGAAGATGAAGCAGAAGAACTGTTGAAAAGTCTTGGCAATAAAAGTTTTCAAATGTTCGACAATATAGCACTAAATGACCCAATAAAAATTTACTTAAAAGAAATAGGTAAAATAGGCCTTTTAACTCCAAGTAGAGAACGAAGTCTTGCTCAAAGAGCTCAAAAAAATGATCAAAAAGCAAGAGATTTATTGATAAAATCAAATTTAAGATTAGTTATAAGTATTGCCAAAAGATACACAAATAGAGGATTGACTTTTCTTGATTTAATTCAGGAAGGAAACATAGGGCTTATAAAAGCTGTTAACAAATTTGATTGGAAAAAAGGATTTAAATTTTCAACTTATGCAACATGGTGGATAAGACAAGCAATCACAAGAGCTATAGCCGATCAGGCAAGAACTATTAGAATTCCTGTTCACATGGTTGAAACAATAAACAGATTAAATAAAGTTATAAGAGAATATTTGCAGGAACACGGTGAATATCCAAGCAACACAAAACTTGCAAAAATTTTAGATAAACCGGTTGAAAAAATAGATGAAATTTTAATAGCGGCGAGAGAAACTATTTCTGCGGATTCTCCATTAGGCAATTCAGATGATGATGATACTTCCTTAGGAGATTTTCTTGCGGATAATGCAGCTGATCAACCTGAAGAATCAGCAGTAAAAATGATTTTAAGGGAAGAAATTGAAAAAATTTTGAATACATTACAACCAAAAGAAGCAACTGTTTTAAAAATGAGATATGGACTTTTAGATGGAAAAGTAAAAACACTTGAAGAGGTAGGGCAGTTTTTTAATGTTACGAGAGAAAGAATAAGACAGATAGAAGTTAAAGCACTTAGAAAACTTAGACATCCAAGTAGAAGTTCTCAATTAAAGGATTTAAGTGCAATGATAGGGAAAAAAATACTGTGACCTCATTTATGGAGGAATAAAAATGTCGGATTCAAATAATTTTTTTGAAATTGAAGCAAAAATTCCTGACTTTTTAAAATATGAATTAGACGAAGAACAACTTGACGCTGTTTTAAATTCTGACGGAAGAACAATAATAATAGCTGGTCCCGGATCAGGAAAAACAAGAGTCATAACATATAAAATTGCTTACTTATTGTATAAAGGATATTCCCCTAAAGATATTCTTTTAGTAACTTTTACACGAGCAGCTTCAAAACAAATGATAAATAGAGTTAAAGGTGTAACTAATGCTGATTTATCTCAATTAACTGCAGGAACTTTTCATCATGTATGTAATTTAATATTAAGAAGATATAGCAAACTAATTGATTATGACAATAACTTTACCATTCTTGATTCTGAAGATTCTAAAGATTTAATGAGAATAATAAGGAATGAATATACAAGTGAAATAGGTGTACAAAAAGGAAATTTCCCTAAAGAGAATGTAATATTAAAAGTAATAAGTTATGCATCAAACACTCTAAAGTCAATAAGAGAATCGATATTAGAAATTGCAAGTTATCTGATTGAATTTGAAAGAGATATTGAAACTATTTGGATGCGATACGCTGAAATGAAAAAACAAATAAATGCTATGGATTATGATGATTTAATAATAAATACATTGATGCTTTTTAAATTAAACAAAGAAGTTTTACAAAAGATATCTAGCAAATTCAAATATATACTTGTTGACGAATTTCAGGATACTAACAAAATTCAGTTAGAATTTGTTGAAGCTTTAGCTTCTCAAAATGGAAATCTCATAGTTGTAGGAGACGATTCTCAAAGCATTTATTCTTTTAGAGGGGCGAGATTTGAAAATATAAAAGATTTCATAGAACTTCCAAAAACAAAATTGTTTAAAATACAGACTAATTATAGAAGTACTCCGGAAATAGTAAATTTTGTTAATGAAATGATACCTTTAAATTCAGTAAAAAAACATTTAAAAACAAAAAGAAAAGAATATATAAAACCTCATGTCATAGAAACTCATGATGACATTGAGCAAACAGAAGCAGTAAAGAAAATTATTGAGATGAAATGTGATGAAGGAATAAACTTTGATGAAATTGCAATATTATATAGATCACACGCATTATCAATGACTTTACAACAACTTCTTGACAGAGAAAAAATTCCATATAAATTATTATCAGGAAAAAGATTTATAGAAATGGCACATATTAAAGATATTTTAGCTTTCTTAAAAATAGTACAAAATCCTTATGATAAAATTTCGTGGGTAAGAATTTTAAAACTCTTTCCAGGAGTTGGAGTTAAAACAGCGGTGAAAATATATGATGAAATAATTAAAATGCTTATGGAAGGAAATAAAATCCAAGAATTTATATCTAAAACATCATTAAAAAAATATAAACAAGCACTCAAAACGATTCAAAAACTTTATGAATCTTATGAAAAAAATCCTGCTGAAATATTGACTCAACTTCATAAAGATTTTTACGAAGAATATTTAAATTTATCATTTGAAAATGCTCGTTCAAGAAATATGGATATAGAAAGATTTTTAGATATAGCTTCAAGATATGAAAACTTAACTAGTTTCCTTGAAGATATGATATTAAGCGAAAACATAGAAATGAAAAGTGCGGAAAGAGATGAAAAAAAAGAAGAAATAACGCTTACAACAATTCATGGTGCAAAAGGACTTGAATGGAAAGTTGTAATAATAGTATCGGTTAATCCTGGAGATTTTCCAAACGGAATGGCAATAAAAGAGAAAAAACTTGACGAAGAAGAAAGATTATTTTATGTTGCAATAACAAGAGCAAAAGATGAATTATATATTTTAAAACAGTTAACAGGAACAACTAATCCTTATATGCAAAATTCTTTTGTGTTTGTGAAGAAAGAAAATGATTTTATAGCTAAAATACCAGAAAAAGTAGTAATAAAACAAAGAACAAAAATTAGTTTTTGATTGGTAAGTTGAAAGTTTGGAAGTAGAAAGCCGAAAAGAAAAAACGCTAAAACAATTTTTAATTTCACTCTTGAGGGTTGACAGCCGAAGGTTGACGGGGTGTGGAAAACTTTTTTAAATACTTATAGTAATGATTTGGAGTTAAATTTTTCTCATTGAGAATCCTTTTTGTTTCTAATGTAGTGTAACAGCCACGCGAACTTTGCACGGCGTTACAGCACTTATGACAACGTGGATATTTAATAGATAGTTTTAGGAAAAGCACAAAAACAGTTTTTAATAATGAAGAAGTAAATAAAGATAAAATAAACGCTCACAAGAGTTCAAATTTTCTAAAAAACAAGTTTCGCTCTGTGAAAAAATGCTAAAAATAGCAAACTCGCTACGCTCAGACATGCTATTTTCTTACGCCTTTTTTCATTCGCTCAACTGTTTTTTATACGAAAATTCTCAATTGCTCGCTACTTTATTTCATCATTATTTACTATCAAACTATTGATAAAAAAGACTTTGAATTAATTCCCCTCTTGAGGGATGGGCAGGTTTTTGAAAATGCTTATAGTAATGATGTGGAGTTAATTTTTTTTCTCATTGAGAATCCTTTTTGCTTCTAATGTAGTGTAACAGCCACGCGAACCTTGCACGGCGTTACAGCACTTATGACAATGCGGATATTTAATAGATAGTTTTAGGAAAAGCATAAAACAGTTTTTAAGTACCATTTGCCACTTTTAGCTTTTCACTATTTAAACGCTTAACCAATTAAACGCTTAAACGTTTTTCGTTTTTTCTAACCAAAATACCAACTTTAAATCTTTTTAATATAATAATCAATTGTTAACCAAAATTAATTGAAAATTAAAAAGATATAATGTACAATATAACGTGGTAATTTATATATATATTTCGAAGGGAGGGCAAATAATTAAATGCCGACAATTAATCAATTGATTCGTTTTGGAAGAAAGAAAGCAGTTTCAAAATCAAAGTCGCCAGCACTTCAGCAGAATCCTCAAAAAAGAGGTGTTTGTGTGAGAGTTTCTACTACTACCCCTAAAAAACCTAATTCAGCGTTAAGAAAAATTGCAAGGGTAAGATTATCAAATGGAATAGAAGTAACAGCATATATTCCAGGAGAAGGTCATAACTTACAAGAACATTCTAACGTTTTATTAAAAGGTGGAAGAGTAAAAGATTTACCAGGGGTAAGATACAGAATTATTAGAGGAACGCTTGATACCGCAGGTGTAGAAGGAAGAAAACAGTCGAGAAGTAAATACGGTACAAAGAGACCTAAGAAATAAGGAGGGTTATTGATAGATGCGAAGAAGAAGAGCAGAGAAAAGGGTGGTAATGCCCGATCCGATTTTCGGAGATGTATTAATTAGTAAATTAATTAACAGAATAATGATTGATGGTAAAAAATCAAAAGCACAAAAAATTGTTTACGAAGCACTTGAAATTTTAAAAGAAAAAACAGGTGTAGAATCATTAGAAGCATTTCACAAAGCTATAGATAATGTTAGACCAATAATAGAAGTAAGATCAAGAAGAATCGGAGGTTCTACTTATCAGATTCCTTTCGAAGTTCCAGAAGCAAGAGGGACATCTTTAGCTTTAAGATGGATAGTAACTTCAGTAAGAGCTAAAAAAGGAAGAACAACTGTTGATAAGCTTTCTCAAGAATTATTAGATGCATATAACGCTACAGGAGCGTCATCAAAGAAGAGAGAAGATATACATAAAATGGCCGAAGCAAATAAAGCTTTTGCTCATTACAGATGGTAATTTTAGGAGGTTTTACCCTTGAAAGAGAGAAAATACACCCTCAATCAAATTAGAAACATAGGTATTATTGCACATATAGATGCCGGAAAAACAACAACCTCAGAAAGAATTTTGTTTTATACCGGGAAAAAGCATAAACTTGGTTCGACAGATGATGGAACAGCTGAAATGGATTGGATGGAACAGGAAAAAGAAAGAGGGATCACAATTACTTCAGCGGCTACGACAACATTTTGGAAAGACTCTAGAATTAATTTAATAGATACACCAGGGCACGTGGACTTTACTGTTGAAGTTGAAAGATCGCTGAGAGTATTAGATGGAGCGGTTGCTGTATTTGATGCTCAAGTTGGTGTTGAACCTCAATCTGAAACTGTTTGGAGACAAGCAGACAAATATAGAGTTCCGAGAGTAGCTTTTATGAACAAAATGGATAAAATGGGAGCTAACTTTTTAAATGCTGTAGAAACAATGAAAACTAAGTTAGGAGCAAACCCTGTGCCTATACAAATTCCTATAGGGGCAGAAGATACTTTTGAGGGTATTGTAGATTTGGTAAAAATGAAAGCCTTATACTGGGTAAATCCTGAAGGAACAGAAATACTAGAAAAAGATATTCCAGAAGATCTTATAGATATTTGCGAAGAAAAAAGAGAAGAAATGATAGCTGCCGCTGCAGAATATGATGATGATGCAATGGATTTATATCTTAACGGTGAAGAAGTTCCAGAAGAAAAAATAAAACTTGGTTTAAGAAAAGGGGTTCTTGTTAGCGGGTTAGTACCGGTTTTATGTGGTTCGGCATTTAAAAACAAATGTATTCAACCAGTACTTGATGCAATTGTTGATTATTTACCGGCTCCGACAGACTTACCTCCAGTTAAAGTTTTTGATGAAACAACAGGAGAATATATAAAAGAAGTTCACCCTTCAGAAGATCATGATTTTCTTGCTTTAGCATTTAAAGTAATGGTAGATCCTTTTGTAGGAAAACTAAATTTTCTTAGAATTTATTCAGGAAAATTAGATAAAGGAAGTTATGTTTTAAATACAAGTAAAGGTAAAAAAGAAAGAATATCAAGATTGATGTTTATGCACTCAGATAAAAGAGAAGAAGTTGACTACATAAGAGCAGGAGATATAGTTGCGGTAGTAGGTTTAAAAGATACAACTACAGGAGACACCTTATCTTTTGAAGGGTCAAGTCTTGTTTTAGAAAAACTTGAATTTCCAGCACCAGTTATATCTGTGTCTATTGAACCAGAGACTAAAGCAGACGAACAAAAATTAGGGAAAGCTTTATCCTCTTTGACTGAAGAGGACCCGAGTTTAAAAGCTTTTACAGATCATGAAACAGGAGATACAATTCTTTCTGGAATGGGAGAACTTCATCTTGAAATAGTTGTAGATAGAATAAAAAGAGAACATAAAGTAAACGTTAAAGTTGGCCAGCCTCAAGTTGCTTACAGAGAAACAATTAAAGGTAATGCAGATGTTGAAGCTAAATACATAAGACAATCAGGTGGTAAAGGTCAGTACGGTCATGTTAAAGTGAAAATAGATCCGCTCCCAGCAGACAGCGAAAAATCTTTTGTATTCATTGATAAAGTGGTTGGAGGAACTATTCCTAAAGAATATATTGCTCCAATTGAAGCAGGTATGAAAGAAGCTATGCAAAATGGAGTTTTAGCAGGATATCCAATGGTTAACATTCAGGCAACTGTATATGATGGGTCTTACCATGAAGTTGATTCTTCAGAAATGGCATTTAAAATAGCCGGTTCTATGGCATTTAAAGATGGAGTTAAAAAATCAAAACCTGTTTTACTTGAACCTATAATGAGAGTAGATGTTACAACTCCTGAAGAATATATGGGTGATATTATTGCGGATTTGAATTCAAGAAGAGGAAGAATAGAGGGATTTGAAAGTGTTTCGGGTTCAAATACCAGAGTGATAAAAGGATTAGTGCCTCTTTCAGAATTGTTCGGATATACAACTGCAATGAGATCATTATCTCAAGGAAGAGCGACAAATTCTATACAATTTGCAAAATACGAAGAAGTTCCTCAAAGTATTTCAGAAAAACTTATAGAAAATAATTAAAAAATATTTGAACTTTCACAAAAAATAATGTATAATAAATAAAGATAATACATCATTTATTAAAGAGGAGGGAAACACAGATGGCTAAAGAAAAGTTTTTGAGAGACAAACCTCATATGAACATAGGTACAATAGGACATATTGACCACGGTAAAACAACTTTAACAGCATCTATAACAAAAGCATTAAGTTTAAAAGGTGGAGCAGACTTCACACCATTTGAAAATATCGATAAAGCTCCTGAAGAAAGAGCAAGAGGTATTACTATTAACGTATCTCACGTTGAATATCAGACAGAAAAAAGACATTATGCACATATTGATTGTCCAGGACATGCCGACTATATTAAAAACATGATCACTGGAGCAGCTCAGATGGATGGAGCAATTCTTGTTGTTGCAGCTACAGATGGAGTTATGCCACAGACAAGAGAACACGTTCTTCTTGGAAGACAAGTTAATGTTCCTGCAATGGTTGTTTTTGTAAACAAAGTAGATATGGTTGATGATGAAGAATTAGTAGATTTAGTTGAAATGGAAGTAAGAGAATTATTATCTGCTTACGAATTCCCTGGAGACGACTTACCAGTTATAAGAGGATCAGCATTAAAAGCTCTTGAAGAAGATAGTGTTGATGGTGAATGGAACAAACATATTTATGAATTGATGCAAGCTTGTGATGATTACTTCCCAGAACCAGTAAGAGAATCTGACAAACCATTCTTAATGCCTATAGAAGATGTTTTCACAATTACAGGTAGAGGAACAGTTGTTACTGGAAGAATTGAAAGAGGTATGATAAATACAGGAAATGAAATAGAAATTATTGGTATGACTACTGAAAAAAGAAAATCTGTTTGTACAGGTGTTGAAATGTTCAGAAAACTTCTTGATGAAGGACAAGCAGGAGACAACGTTGGAATTCTTTTAAGAGGTATAGGTAAAGATGACGTTAGAAGAGGACAAATATTAGCAAAACCAGGTTCAATAACACCTCATATAAAATATAAAGCAGAAGTTTACGTTCTTAAAAAAGAAGAAGGCGGAAGACACAAACCATTCACAAAAGGTTACAGACCACAATTCTTTATCAGAACAGCTGACGTTACAGGTACATTAATTGAATTTGATGGTGGAGTAGAAATGGTTATGCCTGGTGATAACATAACAATGACAATCGAATTAATTTACCCAGTAGCTCTTGAATCAGGAATGAGATTTGCTATAAGAGAAGGCGGAAAAACAATTGGTGCTGGAGTTGTTACAGAAATAATAGAATAATAAAATATTTCTGAAATAATTAAATTATACAATATAAGAGTTGAAAAAGGGGAGCACGAGCTCTCCTTTACTATTCAGGTTTTTTTGATTTTTTAATAAGGAGGGACTTGAAACGCATGAGCAAAAAATTCATTAAAATCAGGCTTAAAGCATATGATCACAGGTTACTTGATGAATCAGCAAAGAAAATTATTGAAGCAGTTAAAGAAGCTGATGCAAAAGTATCTGGACCAATACCTTTACCTGTTGAAAGAAGTGTTTATTCAGTAATAAGATCGCCGCACAAATATGCTTACTCTATGGAACAATTTGAAAAAAGAGTTCATAAAAGAGTAATTTATATTTATGATGCATCATCTGAAATAGTAACAAAACTTTTAAAAGTAAATATTCCATCAGGTGTTGCAGTAGATATAAAAGCATAAAAAATTAGATCGGGCTCTGGAGGTGTAGTTTAAAAATGAAAGGTATATTAGCAAAAAAAGTAGGAATGACAAGAGTTTATAAGGATGGAGTTGCCATCCCGGTCACGGTATTAAAGGCAGGACCTTGTTTTGTCGTTCAGAAAAAAACTGTTGAAACAGATGGTTATAACGCAATTCAGGTATCCTTTGAAGAAGTGAAAGAAAAGAAATTAACAAAACCATTATTAGGTCATTTTAAAAAAGCTGAAGTTAAACCTGCAAGATTTTTGAGAGAATTTCATGTTGATAACATTGACGATTTTAAAATAGGCCAGGAAATGAAGGTTGATTTATTTGATAATGGAGAAAAAGTGGATTTGATTGGTACATCTAAAGGTAAAGGATATTCAGGGGTTATGAAAAGATGGAATTTTTCTGGAGGAGAAAAAACTCACGGATCAAAATTTCATAGAGCATTAGGATCTACAGGTAACGCATCATATCCAGCGAGAGTTTTCAAAAACAAAAAAATGGCTGGACAGTACGGAAACAAAAGGATAACAGTTCTTAATTCTCAAGTTATATACATAGATGCCGAAAATGACATAATAGCAGTTAAAGGTGGAGTTCCAGGAAGCAAGGGCGGTTTCGTAATAGTAAGAGAAGCGATAAAAAAATAATATATAAACGCCCGAAAACGTTATAAGGAGGACGAAGAGAAATGGCATTGTACGATATAGTTGATTTAAAAGGTCAAAAGACCGGCGAAATTGAATTGAACGAATCTGTATTTAATATCGAACCGAATCAAGATGTGATGTTCAGATATTATGATATGCAGATGACAAACAAAAGAGCCGGAACAGCTCATACAAAAACAAGAGCTGAGGTTAGAGGTGGAGGAAGAAAGCCTTGGGCTCAAAAAGGTACAGGTAGAGCGAGGGCTGGTTCAATAAGATCTCCTTTATTCAGAACTGGAGGAGTAATTTTTGGTCCAAGAACAAGAGAGTTTAACAAAAGCTTGAACAAAAAGATGAAAAGACTTGCATTAAGATCAGCTTTAAGTTTAAGACTTCATGAAAAAAACATTATAATTCTTGAAGATATAAAATTCGAAACAGTTAAAACTAAAAGTTTTAAAGAAGTTATTGAAGGATTAGGTTTAAAAGAAAGCAAAACACTATTTGTTTTACCATATAAAACAGAAGCTTATGAAAATGTGAAGTTATCCTCAAGAAATCTTCCAAGAGTGAAAGTTTTAATAGTAGACAATCCTAATCAGGGAATGACAAACATTGATGGCTTAAATGTTTTTGATCTTTTAAACAATGAAAAGATAGTTTTAACAAAAGACACCGTTTCAAAAATTGAGGAGGTGCTCGGCTAATGGAAAAAATGAGAGCTTATGATATAGTTGTAAAGCCGATACTTACTGAAAAGTCTTATGGCCTCATGGCAGAATCAAAATATACATTTGAAGTTTCAAAAGATTCTACTAAACCTGAAATAAAAGATGCTATAGAAGTGCTTTTTAATGTAAAAGTAACAGCTGTAAGAATAATGAATGTAAAAGGTAAACCTAAAAGATTGGGTAGATTTGAAGGATATAAAAGAAATTGGAAAAAAGCGATAGTTACATTGGCTGAAGGTTACGTTATTAAAGAATTACAAGGTAATATGTAATAGTAATAATTGAGAGGTGAATAATAATGGGTCTTAAAAAATTTAACCCTACAACACCATCAAGAAGAACGATGGTAATTGTAGATAGATCGGACTTATCGAAAGTAGAGCCAGAAAAAAGTCTTCTTGCCGAATTAAAAAACCACTCTGGAAGAAACCATTACGGAAGAGTAACTATGAGACACAGAGGCGGAAGGCATAAAAGAAAATACAGAATTATTGATTTTAAAAGAGATAAAATTGATATTCCTGGTACGGTTACTACAATTGAGTACGATCCTAATAGAACTGCAAGAATAGCTTTAGTCACATATGTTGATGGAGAAAAGAGATACATACTTGCACCAAAGGGATTGCAAGTAGGAGCGAAAATTTTAAGCGGTCCTAATGCAGAAATTAAACCAGGAAATGCAATGGCTTTAGAAAATATTCCTTTAGGTACTTTAGTACATAATGTTGAATTTGAACCAAATAGAGGTGGTAAAATAGCTAAATCTGCAGGTACATACGCTCAACTTATGGCTAAAGAAGGGAAATATGCTTTGCTTAAAATGCCTTCTGGAGAATTAAGAAGAGTTAGAATTACTTGTATGGCATCTATAGGAGTAGTTGGAAACGAAGATCATGCAAATGAAGTACACGGTAAAGCTGGTAGAAGAAGATGGATGGGTTGGAAACCTAAAGTAAGAGGTATGGTTATGAATCCGGTAGATCATCCAATGGGTGGAGGAGAAGGAGCAAGTAAAGGACATCTTCCAAGATCACCATGGGGAACTCCAGCAAAAGGTTATAAAACTAGAAGAGGCGCAAGAAAATCAGATAAATATATTGTTAGAGGCAGAAAAGGTAAGTAATAACAGGAGGTGTTTTGAAAAATGGGAAGATCGAGTAAAAAAGGACCTTATATACACCCCAGCCTTCTAAAAAAGATAAGAATGATGAATGAAAAAGGCGAAAAAAAGGTCGTAAAAACATGGTCTAGAGCTTCAATGATAATACCAGAAATGATAGGGCACACTTTGGCAGTTCATAATGGAATGAAACATATTCCAGTTTACATATCCGAACAAATGATAGGGCATAGATTGGGTGAATTCTCTCCAACAAGAAGATTCGGAGGACACGCTGATAAAAAAGCAGCAAAAGGAAAAATGAAATAAGGAGGGAACGTAATGTCAACAGAACTTTCAAGAAAACAAAATGACAGAAGATTAAAAAGATCAGTATTTCATAAATTGAGAAAAGAACAGGAAGCTGCGAAACCAAAAACGGGAGCGACAGCTACTGCGAAATATTTGAGAATTTCTCCTTCTAAATGTAGATCTACAGCAAATGCAATAAGAGGGAAAAAAGTAAGTGAAGCTCTTCAAATTCTTATGTTTAGTCCTAAAAAAGCAGCAAGGCTTATTTATAAAGTATTAATGTCAGCTATTGCAAATGCTGAAAATAATTTCGGATTAAATTCAGAAAACTTAATCGTTTCAGAAATAATGATAAACGAAGGACCAAGAATGAAAAGATTATGGGCAAGATCAAGAGGAAGAGCAGATATTTTACAAAAGAGAATGGCTCATATAACAATAACTGTTAAGGATCCGTCTTTAGAACAATAAGAGTGAGGTGAAATCTGTGGGTTCAAAAGTACATCCATATGGATTTAGGGTAGGAATTTCAAAGCCTTGGAAATCAACATGGTTTAATGAAAAAAATTATTCAGAATATTTACACGAAGATGAAAAAATTAGAAAACATATAACTGGAAAATATGATAAAGCTGGAATTGCAGAAATCGATATTCAAAGACCAAGTGATTCGTTAGTTAAAATAGATATATTTGCTGCAAGAGTTGGTATGGTTATAGGAAAAAAAGCATCAGAAATTACTTTGTTAAGAGAACAGTTAGGCAAAATGATTAACGATAGAGCAGTGAAAGTGTACGTTAATGATGTGAAAAATCCTTATTTAAATGCAAAACTTGTAGGTGAAGATATTGCGGGACAAATTCTCAGAAGAGTTGGACATAAAGTTGCAATGAAAAGAGCTATTTCTAACACTATGAGAAGAGGAGCAAAAGGAATTAAAGTAATGGTTTCCGGAAGATTGGGTGGAGCAGATATAGCAAGAACTGAATGGTATATGGAAGGAAGATTGCCTCTTCAAACTTTAAGATCAGACATAGATTACGCTACACAAGAAGCCCAAACAAAATATGGAACAATTGGAATTAAAGTCTGGATATACAAAGGCGAAGTTAAACTTTGAACCAAGGGAGGTAAATTATAATGTTAATGCCTAAAAGAGTTAAATATAGAAAGCTTCAGCGAGGTTCTAAGCTAAGCGGTAAAGCGGCTGGTGGTTCTTTAGTACATTTTGGAGAATGGGGTTTAAAAACTCTTGAAACCCACCATATAAGTTCACAGCAAATAGAAGCGTGTAGATTAGCAATGGTAAGAACGTTAAAAAGAAACGGAAAGATATGGACAAAAATATTTCCGTTCAAATCAGAAACATCTAAAGGTATTGGAGTAAGACAGGGAAAAGGAAAAGGAGACATTGAAGGTTGGGTAGCACCTGTTAAAGCTGGAAAAGTGTTGTTTGAAATTGGAGGTGTAGACGAAGCTTTAGCAAAAAAAGCCCTTAGTTATGCTGCAACAAAACTCCCTGTAAAAACGAAGATCGTTCCAAGGTATCAAATAGGGGGTGAAAAATAATGAAAGCATCAGAATTTAAAGAAATGTCAGATCAGGAATTAATGGTTAAATTGGAAGAAACAAAGAAAAAATTATTCGAATATAGATTTCAACTTGAAATAGGAAATTTAAAGAATACAGCAAATGTGAAACAAGTAAAAAGAGATATTGCAAAAATTAAGACGATCATCAGAGAAAGGGAATTGGGCATAAGGAGGTAATAAGAGATGCCAAGAAAAAGAATAGTTGGAAAAGTTATTAGTGATAAAATGGATAAAACTATTACTGTAGAAAAAAACGATTTAATAAAACATCCAGTTTACAAAAAATATATTAAAAAACGAAGTAAATATCATGCTCACGATGAAAATAACGAAGCAAAAATTGGGGATATAGTTGAAATTGAAGAATCAAGACCATATTCTAAATCAAAAGCTTTTGTATTATTAAGAATTGTAAAAACAAACGAATTTGAAGATATAAGTGAAACACCCGAAGATGTGGAAGCTCTTGCTGGGGGTGAAGAAGCATGATACAAGTAGAAAGTAATTTAAGAGGCGCAGATAATTCTGGAGCAAAACTATTAAGAGTAATAAGAGTTCTTGGTGGTTTTCACAAATCAACAGGAACAGTAGGAGAAATAATAATTTGTTCTGTAAAAGAAGCGTTACCTCATACAGACGTAAAAAAAGGACAAGTTGTTAAAGCTGTAGTTGTAAGAACTAAAAAAGAAGTTGGAAGAAAAGATGGTTCTTATATAAGATTTGATGATAACGCTGCAGTTTTGATTGACAATAACAACCAACCGGTGGGTACAAGAGTTTTTGGCCCAGTTGCAAGAGAAATCAGAGAAAAAGGTTACACAAAAATAGCCTCTCTTGCAAAAGAAGTATGGTAAAGAGGTGGGTAGACAATGAAAATAAAAAAAGATGATACAGTAAAAGTAATTTCTGGAAGAGACAAAGGGAAAAAAGGACAAGTATTAAGAGTAATGCCAAAAGAAAATAAAGTTGTTGTTGATAACATAAATATTGTTAAAAAACATCAGAGACCTACTCAACAAATGAGAGAAGGCGGAATTATTGAACAACCTATTGCGATGCATGCAGCTAAAGTTATGGTTGTATGCAGTAATTGCGGAAGTGCTACAAGAGTAGGATACAAAACACTCGATGATGGAAAAAAAGTGAGATTTTGCAAAAAATGCAATGAAATCATCGATAAAGTGTAACGGGGAGGAGTAAAAAATGACTAAATATACACCACTTAAAGAAAGATATAAAGAAAATGTTATTCCTTCAATGAAAAAACAATTTGGATTTAAGAATGATCTTGAAGTACCCAAAGTTGAAAAAATAGTAATAAATATGGGTGTAGGAGAAGCATCAAGAAATAAATCCATAATTGAAAAACACGCTCAAGAATTAGCTTTAATTGCAGGGCAAAAACCTGTTGTTATAAAGGCAAAAAAGAGTGTTTCAAATTTCAAACTTAGAGAAGGAATGCCAATAGGAGTTAAAGTAACATTAAGAGGGTCAAGAATGTATAACTTCTTATACAAAGTTATAAGTATAGTTTTGCCAAAGATAAGAGATTTTAGAGGGTTACCAGCGAATTCATTTGATGGAAGAGGTAATTATACTTTCGGACTAACAGAACAAATAATATTTCCTGAAATGAGACCGGATGATGTTAATAGAACTCAAGGGATGGATATAACGATTGTTACTACTGCTACGAACGATGAAGAATCAAAAGCTTTGCTTGAAGGTTTAGGATTCCCATTCAAAAGGGCATGATTGGAGGGATAATAACAAATGGCAAGAAAAGGTATTGTACAAAAATGGCAAAAAACTCAAAAATATAAAACAAGAGAATATTCAAGATGTAAAGTTTGTGGAAGACCGAGAGCAGTTTATAAAGAATTTGAATTATGCAGAGTATGTTTTAGACAAATGGCACTAGAAGGAAAATTGCCTGGTGTTAAAAAGGCAAGTTGGTAAGGAGGGGAATTTATGTGGAGTGATCCGATTGCAGATATGCTCACAAGAATAAGAAATGCCAATTCGGTAAACAAAGAAAGTGTAGAAATTCCTGCTTCTAATTTAAAAAAATCAATTCTTGATATTTTAAAGAGAGAAGGATTTATAAGTGATTATAAATTTATAGAAGACGGAAAACAAGGAATTTTAAAAGTTAATTTGAAATACAAAGGAACAAGAAGAGAAAGAGAAAAAGTTATTGAAGGAATTATTAGAGTATCAAAAGCCGGAAGAAGAGTATATGTGAATTCTGAAGAAATACCTTCAGTTAAAGGTGGAACAGGAATAGCTATTATTTCTACCTCTAAAGGAGTAATAACAGATAAAGAAGCTAAAGACATGAAAGTCGGCGGCGAAGTTCTATGTTATGTATGGTAAGGAGGTGCGATAATGTCAAGAATAGCAGATAAACCAACGATTATACCTGAAACAGTGGAATTAAACGTCGAAAAAAATCTTGTAACTGTAAAAGGTAAAAAAGGCGAATTAAAATTACAGATGAAAAATGACGTTAAAGTTGAAATAAAAGATAATGAATTGATGGTTTTAAGAAATGAAGAAGTTATAAGAAGAAAATCGGATTTAAAGAAAAATACAGCCTTAAGAGGAACATATACTGCACTGATCAGAAATATGATCACGGGAGTTACAGAAGGTTTTAAAAAAGAACTTGAAGTTATTGGGGTAGGTTACAGAGCAGCTTTACAAGGTAATAAACTTGTGTTGAATTTAGGTTATTCTAACCCGATTGAAGTAGAAACACCTAATGGTATGCAAATAGAAGTTCCTACACCAAACAAAGTAATTGTTCATGGAATAGATAAATATGAAGTGGGAGAATTGGCGTGTAAAATTAGAAACTATAGAAGACCAAACCCATATTCTGGAAAAGGTGTAAAATATATCGATGAAGTAATTATAAGAAAAGAAGGTAAAAAAGTATAGTCTCTAAGCAAGGAGGGCTGACGCTCAAATGATTAAAAAGAAAAATAAGAATGAATTAAGATTAAAAAGAAAAATAAGAATAAGAAAAAAATTATCCGGAACTGAAGAAAGGCCAAGAATGTGTGTATATAAAAGTGAAAAACATATATATGTTCAAATAATTAATGACGAAAGCGCAACAACGCTTGTAGCAGCTTCTACTAATGATAAAGAATTAAAAGGCAAAATCGAAAAAACCTGGAATATTGAAGCGGCAAAACAAGTAGGTAAGTTGGTAGCGGAAAGAGCAAAAGCTAAAGGGATATCAAAAATTGCTTTTGATAGATCCGGATATAAATATCATGGAAGAATTAAAGCTCTTGCAGATGCTTCAAGAGAATCAGGACTTGAGTTTTAGGAGGTGCTGGCAAATAAATGAAAAATCAAAATGTTAGAGCAACAGATGTTGCTCCGGAATTCGAAGAAAAAATAATTGAGATAAGAAGAGTTTCAAAAGTTACTACAGGAGGAAAAAATATTTCTTTCAGAGCAGTAGCTGTAGTAGGAAATAAGAAAGGTAAAGTTGGCGTTGGTATAGGAAACGCTGTTGAAGTTCCTCAAGCAATTAGAAAAGCAATACAAAGTGCGCATAAAAATGTTGTAGAAGTTCCTGTAAAAAATGGAACTATTCCTTATGAAATTTTAGGAAGACATGATGCTTCAAAAATACTATTAATGCCTGCAGGGCAAGGTACAGGTATTATAGCTTCAGCACCAGTGCGTGCAGTTGTTGAATTAGCCGGTATACATAATATTTTGAGTAAATCTTTCTCTTCAAATAATGTGTTAAATGCAGCTAATGCTACAATGAATGGACTTAAAGGTTTAAAAAGTCCTAAGAAAATAGCAGAGTTGAGAGATATCTCTGTGAAACAATTATTCCAAGGTGCTCACAGGGAGGGATAATGATGGCAAACTTGAAGATAAAATTAGTTAGAGGAAGAGCAGGAAAAAATAAAAGACAGTTAGCTACATTAGATGCTCTTGGACTTACAAAAAAAGATAAAGAAACAATAAAACCAGATAACAGTCAAATTCGCGGAATGATAACAAAAGTACATCACCTCGTTTCGGTCGAGGAAATAACAGAGTGAGGGGGTAAGCCGTAATGTATTTTAAAATAGAAGAACTTAAACCCACACCAGGTTCAAGAACAAAAAAGAAAAGACTTGGTAGAGGTCCTGGTTCAGGTCTCGGTAAAACCTCAGGAAGAGGACATAAAGGGGCAGGTGCTAGAGGAAAAGGAAAAGTTAAACCTGGATTCGAAGGTGGACAAACACCTTTATATAGAAGAGTACCAAAAAAAGGATTTACAAACGGTCCTTTCAAAACAATCCACACAATAATAAATTTATCAGCTTTAGAAAACTTCTTTGAAGCTAATGATGTGGTAACTGTTGAAGTACTTCTTCAGAAAAAAATAATAAAAAATGTTAATGATGGAATAAAAGTATTAGGCAAAGGAGAATTGACGAAACCTCTTACTGTAAAGGTACATGCTTTTTCACAGTCTGCTAAAGAAAAAATAGAAGCAGCAGGTGGTAATGTAGAGGTGATTCAATAATGTTTAAAGCCTTTGGAAATATTGTAAAGATCCCGGAACTCCGGGATCGTGTAATTTTCACTCTAATAGCCTTGATAGCTTTTAGAATAGGTATTTTTATTCCTATTCCTGGAATTAATATGGAGGCTTGGCAGGGGGCACTTGGTGGAGTACAACAAGGAGCTGCAGGTGGATTTATAGGATTTTTCGATGTTTTTTCTGGAGGAGCTTTAGAAAACTTTTCAATATTTGTATTAAGTGTAACTCCGTATATTAACGCTTCTATTATTTTACAACTTCTTTCATCAGTTATTCCTTCATTAAAAGAAATGCTTAAAGAAGGAGAAACAGGGAAGAAAAAATTTGGAAGATTAACAAGACAGTTAACAATGGTGCTTGCATTGATTCAAGGGTTATTTTTGTCAATGGCAGCAGCTTCATACAGTGCACAATCAATAAGTTCTTTTGTTTTCATTCTTTTATCAACGACATCAATAATTGCAGGAACAATGTTTTTATTATGGCTAGGAGAAATGATTACTGAAAGAGGAATTGGAAATGGAATTTCAATATTGATTTTTGCTGGAATAGTGTCAAGATATCCAACTTATGCAGCACAAGCTTTTGTGGGAATGACTCCTATCGAATGGATATTCTTATTATTTATTTCTATTGTTATTATAATTACAGTAGTAGCTGTTCAAACATCTGAAAGAAAAATTAATGTTCAATATGCAAAAAGAGTAGTAGGAAATAAAATGTATGGAGGTCAATCTACGTACATACCTGTTAAAGTTAATGGCGGAGGAGTAATTCCAGTAATCTTTGCATCTGCAATTATGACCTTACCAACTATGATAACAGGTGTTCTTAATAATGAAACCGCATCAAGAATTTTAGGAATAGGATCACCTTTATACTTGGTGTTATATGGAATATTAGTTTTCTTCTTCACTTTTTTCTACAGTTCTGTAGTATTAAATCCTGAAGAAGTTTCTGAAAACATTAAAAATTACGGTGGATTCATTCCAGGATTAAGACCAGGTAAAACTACTACTAAATATATTTCATCTGTAATGACAAGAGTTACATGTATAGGTGCGTTATTCCTTGTAGTTATTGCATTACTTCCTTATTTAATAAGAAGTGGAGCAGGAACAGAAATATGGATAGGTGGTACAAGTACACTTATTGCAGTTGGGGTAGCACTTGATGTATTACAACAAATGGAACAGCATATGATTGTTAGGCAATATGAAGGTTTTATGAAGAAAGGGAAGTTAAGAGGAAGGAGGTAATCCTAGTTGAAAATAATATTTTTAGGTCCTCCGGGTGCTGGTAAAGGTGTAAATGCTAAAGCAGTCGTAGAAAAATATCAAATTCCTCATATTTCTACAGGAAATATATTGAGAGATGCTGTAAAAACAGGTAATGAATTGGGAAAAAAGGTTAAAGAAACCATTGAAAAAGGGGAATTAGTAACTGATGAAATAATGAATGAACTAATAAAAGAAGATGTTTTAGATCTTCACGAAAATTTTTTATTAGATGGGTATCCAAGAACTATACCTCAAGCAGAATTTTTAGATGAAGAACTAAAAAAGATGAACAAAAAAATGGATGCAGTTATTTTATTTGAAATTGATGAAGAAGAAATTGTAAAAAGACTTACGAGTAGAATAGTATGTCCTAATTGTCAAACAATATATAATAGTCTAACTTCAAAACCAAAAAAAGAAAATATTTGTGACAATTGTGGTTCTGAGTTATCAAATAGGGCAGATGACAAAGAAGAAAAAATTATTAGAGACAGATTTAGAATTTACAAAGAAAACACTTCTCCGTTAATAGAATATTATTCGAAAAATAACATACTTTTTACAATAAATAGCAATAGAGAACTTGCAGAAGTAACAAAAAAAATGTTTAATATATTACAGGGAGTTTCATCTAATGATAATAGTTAAAACGCAAATTGAAATAGAAAAGATGAGACGGGCTGGAGAAAAACTTGCCCGTCTTCTTGACGAATTGGTTCCTTCAATGATTAAAGAGGGAAATACTGGAGATAAATTAGAAGAATTTTGTTTAAAGTATATAGAAAATTCAGGTGGAGTGCCAACATTCAAAGGGTATAATGGTTATCCTTATGCTATTAATTTGTCGATTAATGAAGAAGTAATACATGGATTTCCCTTAAAAAGTAAAATATTCAAAAGTGGAGATATAATTTCTGTAGATTGTGGAATAACGCTTGACGGATATATTGCTGATAGTGCTCGAACTTACTATGTTGGAGATTTAACACAAAGAGAAAAAGAGTTAATAAAAGTGACTGAAGAATCTTTGTATATTGGAATTGAAAAAGCTATTAAAGATAATAAAATTGGTGATATAAGTAATGCGATTCAAACTCATGTTGAAGGATATGGTTTTTCAATTATCAGAGACTTTGTAGGTCATGGAGTAGGAAGGAAACTTCATGAATCTCCACAAATACCTAATTATGGTTTTTCTGGAAGAGGGCAAAAGATAAGGCAAAATATGACTTTTGCAATTGAACCAATGGTAAGTATGGGAGATTATGAATTAGAGATTTTAGAAGATGGTTGGACTGCAGTTACAGTAGATAAAAGCAAATGCGCTCATTTTGAGCATACTGTATTAATTACGGAAAACGGACCGGAAATACTCACAAAATTAAAATAGCTACCCTGAATAAAGGGGGGATACAATGGCTGAAAAGAAAGATGTAATAATTATGCAAGGGAAGATAAAGGAAACTCTTCCAAATGCAAATTTTAAAGTACAACTTGAAAACGGGCATGAAGTTTTAGCACATATCTCAGGTAAAATGAGAAAAAATTTTATAAGATTACTTCCAGGAGATAACGTCACAGTTGAAGTATCTATTTACGATTTAAATAGAGGTAGAATCGTAAGAAGAGAAAAGATAAAAAGAATTGACGAAGAGGAAGGCGAAAACATTTAAGATTTAAGGGAGGAATTAAAATGAAAGTTAGAGCATCAGTGAAGCAGAGATGCGAACACTGCAGAGTCCTTAAAAGAAAAGGAAGAGTATGGGTGATATGTCCAAAAAATCCTAAACATAACCAAAGACAGGGATAAAAAGGAGGAAACGGAATGGCACGTATTTTGGGAGTAGAAATTCCTAATAATAAAAAGTTATATATTGCATTAACAGAAATTTATGGAGTAGGTTACAAAACAGCTATGGATATACTTACAGCTACAGAAGTTGATCCATACAAAAAAACAAAAGAATTAACAGATGATGAAATATCTAAAATTACTCATCATATAAACGAAAATTATAAGGTTGAAGGAGATTTAAAACAAGAAGTAAACAGAAACATAAAAAGACTCATTGAAATTGGATGCTATAGAGGAAAAAGACATAAAGCGAGATTGCCAGTAAGAGGACAAAAAACGCACGCTAATGCGAGAACTCTAAAAGGTCCAAAACAGTCAAAAATAAGAAAAAGATAATAAAAGATAAATTAGGAGGTCAAAATAAATGGCAAAAAAGAAAATGAAAGTTAAAGCAAAAAAGAAAAAAATTGCCGTAGAAAAAGGTGTAGTGCACATACAGTCGACCTTTAATAATACGATAGTATCTCTTTCAGATATGCAGGGTGCAGTTATAACTTGGTCAAGCGGTGGAAATACAGGATTTAAAGGGGCAAAAAAAGGTACTCCTTATGCATCACAATTAGCTGCTGATAAAGTTGCAAAAGAAGCATTAAAATTAGGAGTTAAAAGAGTTGATGTGATGGTTAAAGGACCAGGTTCAGGAAGAGAATCTGCTATAAGATCATTGCAGGCAGCAGGTTTAAGTGTAGAAGCGATAAGAGACGTTACTCCTATTCCTCATAACGGATGCAGACCTAAAAAGAAAAGATTCTAATAGAAAAAGTAAAGAGGAGGTAATTAGCAATGGCAAGATACAGAGGACCACTTGAAAAACTTTCCAGACGTGAAGGTTTCAATTTATATTTAAAAGGCGAAAGAAGTTATTCAGAGAAAAGCTCAGCTGTGAAAAGAAATTTTGCACCTGGTCAACATGGACATGAGCAGAAAAAAATTACTCAATACGGATTGCAATTAAGAGCAAAACAAGCTTTAAAAAGAATTTATGGTGTTCTTGAAAAACAATTCAGAAGATATTTTGAAGAAGCAACAAAAAAACAAGGACAAAGAACAGACGAAGTTTTAATGCAGATACTTGAAAGCAGATTAGACACTGTTATTTATCAAATGGGATTTGCAGTAAACAGAAGAACAGCAAGACAAATGGTTAGACACGGGCATGTTTTAGTTAATGGAAAGAAAGTTGATATTCCTTCATTTAGAGTTAAATCAGAATTTGTTATTGAAATAAAAGAAGGAAGCAGAGGAATTCAACAAGTAAGAGAAGGGCTTGAATTAGCGGATAGTAAAAGAAGTATTCCAGAATGGTTGAGTGTTGATAAAGATCAATATAAAGGAACATTTATTAGAATGCCTAAGATTGAAGAAATGGATGTACCGGTAGATGTTCAAGCGATTATCGAGCTTTATTCGAAATAATCGAAAAAATAAAAACGAGGATCACCTCGCTCCAAGCTATAAAAGATAGGAAAGGAGGTGTGCTCCGATAAAGAAATCGGGGGATAAATATGGAATTAATAAATAAACCTGAAGAATTTAAAATAATTGAAGAAAGACAAGAACAAGATTATAATTATGGTAAATTTACTCTATTTCCACTTGAAAGAGGTTATGCTATTACTCTTGGAAATGCTTTAAGAAGAGTTTTGCTTTCTTCAATACCAGCACTTGCAATAACAGGATTGAGAATACCTGGAAAGCTTCATGAGTTTGATGTTGTTGAAGGGGTTAAAGAAGATTTGCTTGAAATGTCTTTGAACCTAAAACAAGTTCAATTGAAAATTCATGATATGAAAGAGCTAGTTAACATAAAAGAACCTATAATTTTGCAGGTTGCTAAAAAAGGTATAGGTGATTTATTAGCTGAAGATATAATAACACCAGAAGGTATAGAAATTGCTAATCCTAAAATGAAAATTGCGTCTATAACTAAAGATATATCTTTAGAATTTGAAGTGTTTGCAGAAGTTGGAAAAGGATTTGTGACATCTCAAGAATTAGAGCATAAAAATGATATTGAATACATATATATTGACGGATTATTCAGTCCTATATTAAAAGTTAATTATATAACCGAAAATATTCGTGTGGGTAAAAAGACTGATTATGACAAACTCATTCTTGAAATTTGGACTAAAAAGAATATAACGCCTGAAGAAGCACTAAAAGAATCAACTAAAATATTAATAGAACACTTTAGATTTATTTCTGAAGAATTATTAAAAATTTTACCGGGCAGCGAAAGTTCTGAACCCGTCAAGGATACGAGTACAGACTTTTCTATTGAAGAAAAAAATGAAGAAAACGATAAAAACTTATATGGGATATCTTCTGAAATTTTAGATAATCCTATAGACAATTTAGACTTAACTAAAAGGGCAAAAAATTGCTTAAAAAGAGAAAGAATAAATACTGTAGGAGAACTTCTTGCCAAAACACCTGATGAATTAATGAAAATTAAAAATTTTGGTAAAAAATCTCTTGATGAAATAATGAAAGAAATAAAAGACAAATTTGGAGTGGACTATGATGAGATTCACGAAAACGAAAGGAGGAACTCTGAACAATGAGACATAGAGTTAAAAGAAATAAACTAAATAGATACGCAACTCATAGAAACGCTTTATTAAAAAATATGGCTAGAAGTTTGTTTGAAGAAGGAAGTATAATTACAACAACTGCCAAAGCAAAAACTGTTAGGCCTGTAGTTGAAAAAATGCTTACAAAAGCTATTAAAGCAAGTCAAACAGAAGATCCTACGGTAAAAATGGCGTTAAGTAGAGAAATAAATAAAAACTTTAATGACAGAAAATTAGTTGCAAAAATTGTTAATGAAATAGCACCTAAATATGCAGATAGAAATGGTGGATATACAAGAATATTGAAAATAGGTTTTAGAAGAGGAGATGCTTCTGAAATGTCGTTATTTCAACTTCTACCAATTGAATCTGATAAAAAAGAAGAAGTAAAAGCAGAAGTAAAAACAGAAGAAAAAAAATAATAAATAAGGGGTGGTTTTACCACCCCTTATATTCTTTTTCTACACTTGAAGTAAAAAATATTAAAAATATTTCTAATGTAGTATCGTAAACAAACGATTTTATATGAGCTGTACTTGTGTTAAGAAAATATAGTAAATAAAGATAAAATAAACGCGTGCAAGAAGAAAATTTACTCTGAGAAAAAATGTTAAAATAGCAAACTCACTACGCTCGGACAGATTATTTTCTAGAAGAAATTATACCTTCCCTCAATTGTTTTTTGTACGAGAAAAATCTCAATTGCTCACTACTTTATTTTATCTATATTTATCCTCAAACCATTATAAAAAATAAAAATATTTTTAAATAATTATGCTAACTAAACTCTCTACTAACTAACTTTTTAGTTTTTTTAGAAGTATATTTTTTTCTAATTTCTGCTTCCAACTTTCTACTTTTAAAAGATTTTCCTAACCAACTGATTGCTTACCAACTGACCAACTGATTAAAAAAGGAGGGAATGCTTTGACAGACAATAATAAAAATCAATCGAAAGATGAAATTAAAGAAATAGCACTTGATTTAGCTAAATTAAGTCAAATGACAAGAAAAGAATTATATGAATTAGTAAGGAAATTCGGATTAACAAACTATTCAAAAATGACGAAAAATGAATTGACTTTTTCTATTTTAAGAAAACAAACAGAATCAATAGGGTATTTTTTTTATGAAGGGATACTCGAAATATTACCTGATGGATATGGTTTTTTAAGAAGTATAGAAAACTCTTTACTTCAAGGTCCTGATGATGTATATATATCTAATTCACAAATTAAAAGGTTTAACTTGTATACAGGTGACGTAATAGCTGGACAAGTCAGACCACCTAAAGAAGGAGAAAAATTTTTTGCCCTTCTCCGTATAGAAGTAATAAATTACAGATCGCCTGAAAGTGCAAAAGATAGAATATCTTTTGAAAACCTTACTCCAGAATATCCAACAAAAATGATAAATCTTGAATACAAAGATTGTCCAAAAATTTCAAAACTTATGGATATTTTTTCTCCTATAGGATTTGGTCAAAGAGGGCTGATTGTAGCTCCGCCAAAAGCGGGTAAAACAACCTTACTTAAAGAAATAGCAAATTCAATAGCTGTAAATCATCCTGAAACAAAAATATATATTTTGCTAGTAGATGAAAGACCCGAGGAAGTTACTGATATAAAAGATACAGTGAATGCGAATGTAATTGCAGCACCTTTTGATATGGATCCTAAAAATCAAATTAAAGTAGCGGAAATGACTTTAAATCTTGTTAAAAAACAAGTAGAATTTGGACATGATGTTGTAATACTAATGGACAGTCTTACAAGATTTGCTAGAGCATATAATTTATATGTTCCATCAAGCGGGAAATTACTTAGTGGGGGAGTAGATCCTGCAGCACTTACATTTCCAAAAAAATTCTTTGGAGCAGCACGCAAAATTAGAGAAGGGGGAAGTCTTACTATGCTTGCTACTGCTTTAATAGAAACGGGCTCAAGAATGGATGAAGTTATTTTTGAAGAATTTAAAGGAACCGGAAATATGGAATTAATTCTTTCAAGAGAAATAGCAAATGATAGATTGTTTCCAGCAGTTAACATAAAACAATCTGGAACAAGAAAAGAAGAATTACTTTTGTCTGAAGAAAGAATAAAAGATATATTCATTTTAAGAAGACTTATGAATGACATGAATCCAAAAGATGCACTAGAATTTATTTTTGGAGTAATGAAGAAATACAAAACAAATGAAGAAATTTTTAACGCTATAGAAAATCAAAAAATATAAAAGCTACCTTAAAGGTAGCTTTTAAAAAATAAATGGAATTAATTTTTTTGTTTTTAATTTATATTCATGATAGGCATAAGAAAGATTTTTTTCAAGAATTTTTTCTTCAATTTTTATTCTTATTAAAAAAGCAATAACTGGAAAAATAAAAGTCGTAAATGAAGCAATTGGATGAAAAAAAGCTATTGCCACTCCGGTAAAACACATTAATTCTCCTAAATAAGAAGGATGTCTAATATATTTGTATATACCTTCTTTAACAAGTTTTTGATTTTTTCTTACACCAACATTTGCAGAAAAAAATTTTCCTAATGAAACAACAGCATAAATTCTTATAGAAAAACCAAAAAATATAAAAGGAAGACTAAAGTATCTAAAAAAATTAAAAGGTCTTAAAAAATTCTCTCCAAAATCTTTAAAAATAATAGTAGGTAGTAAAACACCTAAACAAATTAAAATAATCATTATATACTTTGATTTTCTTTCTTTATTTTCTTTGTTAGAAAAACGGGTATAAAAAACAAGAATATAAAAATCTATTATAAGCCAAATCCCAGAAAATGTCCAAAACAAATAATGTCCCATATTTCACCTCATAAAATTTAAATTATTTTAATCATTACATTTTATCATAAAAAATAAATAAATTGGAAAGGAGAAATTTTATGATTAAATTACCAGAAAAAATTAAGCTTGCAAATTTACCAACAAAAATTGAAAAACTTTATAAAACTTCAAAAGAACTAATGAATACTAATATTTATATTAAAAGAGATGATCATACAGGAATAGAGTTTTCTGGAAATAAAATTAGGAAATTAGAATTTACTATAAAAGAAGCATTAGATAAAAAATGTGATTATTTTATAACATGTGGAGCATTACAATCAAATCATGCAAGAGCTACAGTATCTGTTGCGGCAAAATTAGGATTAAAATCATATTTAATATTAGCGGGAGAAAAAAATGAAACTATAGATGGCAATTATTTAATAAATAAATTATTAGGTGCAACAATAAAAATTATCGATAAAACAGAATTTAAAGAAAGAATTGATGAAATTATGAAAGAAGCAAAAGAGAAATTAGAAAACGAAGGATATAAACCATATATAAATACCCTTAGGAGCATCTAATGGTATAGGTACATTTGGTTATTTTGAAGCGATGCAGGAAATTTACGAACAAGAAAAAGCACTCGGAATAAAGTTTGATGCAATTGTTCACGCAAATGGATCGGGAGGAACTTATGCAGGCTTATTTCTTGCTAATAAATTATTAAAAATGAATAGAGAAATTTATGGAATAAGCATAAATTTTAATAAATATATTTTTAAAGAAAAAATTTCAAATATTTTAAAAAGTAGTTTTGAATATATCAAAAAAAATATTGAATTTGAAAATGATGAAATAAAAATAATTGATGAATATATTGGTCAAGGATATGGAGAATCAAGAGAAGAGGAAATAAATTTTATAAAAAAATTTGCAGAAATTGAAGGAATAATTTTAGATCCAGTATATACAGGTAAAGCAATGTACGGTTTAATTAATGAAATAAAAAATGGAAATATGGGAGAACATAAAAACATTTTATTTATACATACCGGAGGAATATATAGTGTTTTTTCAAAGAAGCATTTGTTCAATTTTAAATAGAAAAATACATTAAATAAAAAAACATAGATAATTAAAAATATTTGTCTATGTTTTTTTATTTAATAAGAAAAAAA
>CAYZNB010000009.1:0-33144 GCA_964478535.1 uncultured Thermotogaceae bacterium | reverse complement strand
TATGTATAAACTTCAATAACTTTTTCAAAAACCAACTATCAATCAATAATTTTTACCCACACTTTTTTACATAGATCCAATTTTTTTATTTAATTTAATTATAGTTTTTTTGAAACATTCAATAAACTTTTAATTTTTTTTATAAAAATGTTATTCCTCCAAGAAATATTTTTGAATATACTTCATATGCAAGGCTCATTATTAATATTGCTAAAATTATTACTAAAAGTGGTTCTATTAATTTTTTTATTTTTTCTGATGTGTATTTGAATTTATTGTAAAAAAATTTTTCTAAAAAAATGAATGTTTCTCCATAATCTCCTGTGTTTTTTATTAGTGAAAAACTCATTGAAAATTCTTTTATATCATCAAAATTTTCAAATATTTCTTCTAAATTTTTTCCTTCGTCTATATATTTAGAAACTTTTATAAATTTTTCTAATATGTAATCTGATTTTTCATTTGATAATACATAATTTAATGCATTATATATTGTTTCATTATTTTTTATCAATATGTTTATGTCTCTTGAAAATCTAAAAAATATATAATTTTTATATGTGTTTTTTAAAAATGGTGTTTTTAAATATATATTGTCATTATTTTTTCCTTTTAAATATATTATTATTATTATCAAAATAATAAAACTTAAAGTTATCAACATATAAGTTGATAACTTTAAGTTAATGTCCATATCTAGCATATTATTGAATTGTGGTACTATTAAGAAGTTCATGGTACTTAATACCGTTATCAGCATTACAAGAACTGTTAATGGATAAATTGTAGATTTTTCTATTTCTTTTTTTGATTTTAAAAGGTTTTCATAATAATCTTTAAGATTATATATGGCTTTTTTCATTGTATCAAGATTTTTTGTTATTTTTATTGAGTATAAAAAATATTTGTCTAATTCTTCTTGTTCAAATGACTGTTTATAGTCTTTTCCATTTCTTAAGTTCAAATATACTTTGTATAATATTCCTTTTATTATTTTATCAACATCGTTGTTGAAAATTAAAAAACTTATCGACTTATAAATGTTGATATCTGAGTTTATCATTAAATATAGATTATCACATAAAAATTTCATTTGTTCTAAAGATAATTTTTTGTTTTTTATATAATAGTTATCAACGTTTATGTTCATAATTTTTATATCTTCGTTGATAAAATATTTATTTATTTCATCTTTTGATTTCAACAATATGTATGTTGTATAGTTTTTTTCTAAAAAATTATCTTCTATTTCTATTTTATATAACTTTTTCATTTTAATAAGCTATTAATCCTACTTCTACTTTTATATTTGGATATACATATATTCTATTATAAAAAGATATGTTTGATTTTTTATTCATATTATTAAATTCTATAAATGGATTTATTATATCTTTATAATCAAAATTGCTATCTATTAAATCAAATTCTTCATCAAATTCCATCGTATGATGAATAAATGACGCTATTCCTAAATTAAAATTAAATTTTTCTGTTTTTAATAATGAATAAGAAAAATCTCCTTTATATGAAAGTTTTACTAAATCGTTATTTTCATTTGTTGGTTCTTCTTGGATATTCATATTAAATGATAATCCTGCTCCTATCATATAATTAGTTACATTTTCTATATTTTTGTTTCTATAACTAAATTTTATTCCGGGATCTGTATAATTTTTTAAATAAAGAGATAATGATATGTTCAATGGTTTAGAATAATCAAAATCTTCAACAGCTTTATTGTCAATTCCATATTGTGCGTAATCTGTGTATGTTTGAACTATTTTAAGTTCAGAATCAAATTCATTAATTCTTCTTACTTGTCCATGTGCCGCTGTTATAATTCCATCTTTTATTACATAATATGAATTTCTTCCTACTCCATAATTTTTTCCCACATCTATTTGTACTAATTCTTTTTCTATATTTTTATCTATAACTAATCCTTCTATTTTAAATACTCTGTTTATTTCATTTTCTAAATTACTAACTGCTCTTGTTATTAGAGTTTCATAAAGATCACTAGAATATTTTGATGTTGTTGATTCGTGAATGTCTTTTAATTCTATAAATTTAATGTTATTTTCCACAAATCTTGAGTTTTCAAATAATATTTCTTGATTTTTTAAGTCTATTACTTTATAACTGAATCCAAGATTTCCATATTTATATGTTGTTGGAAATTCAATTAATGTTTGTGGATTTGAAAAAATTATATAGTTTTCTTTTCTATCCCAAACATTTTTTTCTATTTGAACATAGTTTCCTTCAGAAGAAATTACATATTCTGTTTCTCCTTTATCATTTCTTTTTATTTCATAAAAGGTTTTTGGAATAACTCTATTTCCTCTTATATAATCTCCATAAAAAGGATCGTTAAAAAAATATTTTTCTGTGTTATTATAAGCATTTTCATTATATGTGTTTAATTTTGCAATTATAAGATATTCAACATTTTTTAATTGAGAGGCTATCATTTCTGTTCCTGGAGTTACCATATCTATTTTTAGTTCTTCAAATAATTTTTCTAAATTATTTCTATCATAAACTGTATATCTTTCTTCTTTTTCAAATATGTTTCTTATTTGATTGTATATTTGGTCTATTAAAAAATAGTTTACAGGAGAATCTTCTATGTATATTGCTATAGTTGGTTTTTCTTCATATAATTTTTGATATTGATAATTTATTTTATTTAGTCCTCTTGTAACTAAAGTATCAAAATTTGAAGGATTTGTTGTAGTTATATTGTTATCTATTAATCCTGATTTTAATACAAAAGAGTTTTGAGTGTCTATTATTTGATAATATCCTCTAAGTGACATTTTATAATTTGATTGTTGGTCGATAATTTTAGAATAAAAGTTATCGACAGCAATATATTTTTCTTCTTCTGTTCTTGCCCATTTGTGATTGTTTAAATAAATATATTTACCATCATTATCTGAAATGTATCTTCCGTTTATATAAGAATATTTTCTTCTACTGCTTATTTCAATATATTCTCCATTTATTCTTACATAATTACCATTTGAATTAACATAAAAATTTGCTATTGTATCTATTTTCTCTTCAACATAAATAGTTGTAAATTCAACGTATAAAGCTAATTGAGAAGGTTCTAATTTAAAATTATAATTAAAATAATTTTCATCTCTTAAGGTTATAGAAAATTCTTTTAAATTATTTTGAATATGATTATAAACTGCTTGATTATTTATATTATAAACAGTTTTATTTTCTATAAATAATGACATAGACGCTGTTATACAAGTTATCGACATAATCAATGTCGATAAAATTATTATAAGTTTTTTCATTTTTTTCACCTCTCTTTTTTTATTCAAATATTTTTATTAAAGTACCAATTTTTATTTTTTGGTCAATTATAAAATAATCGGTATATAAAGCAAAATTGTTTAACAGGTTAATTTGTCCTCCTAAATAAATATCTTCGAAATTTGTTCCGCTTCTTATTAAAATATTCATAATTTTATTCGAATATACAGAGAATGCTGTATCAAGACTTCTAAGTTTAAATTCATCTAATAAAGATATTTCAAAATTAGATAAATCTAAATCTTCCATAATTTTTAAAGAAAATCCAAAATAACTTTTAGTTTTTGAATATATATCGGTACTTCTAAATCCCGCATTCAATAAAAATTCATTTCCTAAACTTACTCCAAGATTAAAAGGTAGTGGTTTATAAAATCCAAAATACTCGTTAGCTATTTGATTCATTTTGAAATTCATATCATAATTCATTTTTGTAATAACTGCTTCAGCTGCAAATTCATCTACTTCTGTTATTTCTATATAAGCAAAATTTTTGCCTTCTTCAATTTTAAAAACTAGTCCGTTTTTTACTCCTTCATTTTTTCCTACATTAATATAAACTCTATCTTTTATATTTCCAATAACTCTACCTTGTATAGGGTATAATTTCATCAATAAATCTGCTAAATATGAAAAACTGCTGTTGGCACTTGATGAAATTTTTGATATAATTTTATTGCTTGGATAACTTATTTTTACTACTTTTTTAGATATATTATCATAAGCATATTTTGATAACTGTTCTTCTGATTTGATTGTTGTATTTCTATTAGTTATTATTTTACCTGTTTTTACTTCAGATAATTGAATATTCATAGAAATTTCCGATTTAATATATTCTTCGTTATGAGGATATCTCATATAAAAGTTTTGTACTCTATAATATTTTCCATCAGCACCTTTAACAAATGTTCCTTTTTCATTATCTTTTTTATATGTTTTAGAAGTAGCGTCATAAACATAATATGTGCCTGTTTCAACTTTAATATAAGTAACTAAATCATAAATGTAATCTCCTGAATCGTTATTCAACAAATAATTATTTCTTCTTGTTTCTTTTTCAAAAGAAAAATTATTTATTGTTAAAACTAGTCTTAAATCTTGTTGTTCAAAAAAATCTGGTACGTCTCCGTCTAAATTAAAAATATAAGTCAAAGCATATTCTTGACCTATTATAGGTATTTCATCACTGTTTTTAACTATAAACCTTTCTGATGAAATAATCTGTGTGTTTAACGCTCCTACTAGAGTTAAAAAAATTTCTTCATCAATTTTCAACCTTTGATCAACATTAATTATCAACGTCATTTTCGAAAATATCGACAAAGAAAATAAAAACATACAAAAAATTAGAAATATTTTTCTCATATTCCCCTCCTATCAACATAGTTTTGAAAACTTTATAAACATACAAAATCTACTAACAATAATTAAAATAAAGTTTATCAACTTAATTATCGACATAGTTTTGAACATAGTATTATTATAACATAATTATCCACAATTTTAATTATAAGTTTAACGAAAACTATTTTATATTTAAAAAGTTATGAAAATAAATATATTACTTAATAAAGCTATAAAATTATCAACAAATAAATGTTCAAATATTTTTAGACTGTTCAAAAGTTATCGACAATTATAACTAAGATAAATAAACAATTAAAACTATTTTTGAACTATCAACATGATATCACTATCACTGTCTTCTTTAATATATAAGAGTTACTAAAATTATAAACAAAAAAATTTTAAATTTAAAAAATAAATGTTATATTATAAATATAAATAATCCAAGGGGGAATAAAATGAAAACAGGAAAATTAATTGTTATATGTGGTCCTATGTATTCAGGAAAAACTTCTGAATTATTATCTTTTGTAGAAATTTATAATTTAGGAAAGAAAAAATTTAAAGCTTTTAAACCTATAATTGATAAACGTTATGAAAATAATTATATAGTTTCACACAATCAAACTAAAGTTGAAGCAATTTCTATTAATAATTCTAAAGAGATTTTAGAACATATAGAAGGTGATGAAAAAGCTGTTTTTATAGATGAAATTCAATTTATAGATGAAGAATTAAAAGATGTGGTTTTAAAATTAAATGATAAGAGTATAGATGTTTTTTGTTGTGGTTTAGACTTAAGCTTTAAGAATAATTCTTTTTCAACTACAGCTCTAATTATGTCTTATGCTGATGAAGTAATAAAGAAAAAAGCTGTTTGTCATAATTGTAGCGAATATACTGCTACTATAACTTTTAAAAAATATTCTGAAAATGAAGAAGAAATTGATATTGGTGGTTTAGAAAAATATGTTTCTCTTTGTAAGGATTGCTATAAAGAATTAGAAGAAAAAAATAAAATAACCAAATTATTTAAATAAAAAACCTCTTTAAAAGAGGTTTTTATAATTCTACTACCATTTGGGCATTTAATTTTAATAAAGTATTTAAAGATGCTAATTTTAGTTTACCAGATTCCATAGGGTCTTTAAGAATGTTATAAGGTATTTCCCAATGTTGTTTAGCTTTAAATTGTTTGAGTATTAAAAGTGAATTTTTTCTAACTGTTGATGGATATTTTTTATTTGTAGAAATTTCTGCTACATTGTCTAAATAGTTGTCAAGTTTTAGATTCTTAATTATTTTTAAAGCAAGATTTATTTTTTTTGTAGAAAGAGAATTTAAATAATCGAGTATATGATCACTTAAAGAATAATCTTTAAAATGTAGTAAATAATTAACTGCAATTACTATATAATTATCATCTATTTCTTTTAAAAGATTTCTACAAAAGTCTACTAATGCCATATCATCATTTTCACAGGCTATTTTTAATCCCATATCTATTATTTTTGTATCTTTTGAATTTACAAATTGTTCTACTAACCAAGATGGTATATCTTCTATTCCACAAGATTTTTTAAATGCTTTTGCAAGTTCAAATAACAATTTTTCAGATTTTTCAGAATTAATTTTTTCTTCAAGAAAAGATTTTACTAAATCAGTTGGTAATCCTGCTAAAAATTTTATTACAAGTATTTTAGTATTTTCATCACATTCTGAATAAACTTCTTTAATAGAATTAAAAAAAGTTATGTTATTGTTTGTTTCGAAAAATCTTAAAGTAGCTGCTTTTTTTATATTTAATTCCATTTCTTTATTTTTAAGTGTTTCTTGAAAATTTTCTATTGAATATATAAGTTTTTGAATTTTATCATAAGGGTCTTTTCTCATTTTTTCTATTATTTTTTCAGCATCTTCATAATAAAATTCAAGCATAGTGATTAAAAATGCGTATCTTATAGAAGGTTCAGGATCATCTGAATAAACTATCAACTCTTCAAATTCTTCTGTTCCTGAGCTTATTAAAGATACTATAGCTTCTTTTCTTATTGAAGGTGATATATCTTGTGCAAATTTCTTAATTAGTTCGTCATCGAGTATTCCTAATTTATGCATGTGTTTAAATGCATAGTATCTAACAGAAACATCGTAATCTTCAAGAAATTCTTTTATTATTGGTGAGTCTATATTTAATTTCGTTAATTCTTGAATTGCTCTTGATTTAAATGAAGGATACTGAGAATCGAGCATTTCAAATATTTGTTTTGCTTCTTGAGATTTTATTTTTTCTTCTAAATGTTTATACGTTTCTATTATATCACTTGCCATGTTATATCACTGTCCTTTCAGAGGTAAAAATAAATTTAATTCATATTTGTTTTTGAATTGTAATTCTAATATATTATTTTTATAAGAAAATTTAGTTGTATCATATGATAAAAGATTATATCCTTGAGTTAATGTGTTTTTATTAAATTTATATCTTTGAAGTGTTGTACCAGAAATATTCAATCCTATTCTATCATCATTTTCAAGTTTTCTTGTTATTCTTGTATTGGAAATGTTAGTTACGTAATTCATTTCATCTTTTACTACGTATAATGTTGAAATGATGGAATTTGTTACCATATTTATTTCTAACATTTCATTCAATGTTTCTTTTAGAATTAACACTGTCCTTGCAAATACAGCAAGGACAGTTAAAATTATTATGGAAGTTATTAATAATTCAGCTAAAGTTTCTATTAAGATAAATCCTTTATTCATTATTATCCTATAGGTGTTGATAGAAAAAGAGATAAATCTATTCTATATTTGGATAATCTTAATTCAACGATCAGATCATCTTTAAAATTTTGAGGTTTTGGAACTATATAACCTACTTTTAATGCTAAATAATTAGTTAAATCGAGAGTTTCTTCAAAATTTCCCCATAGAGGGTACATTATAAAAAGTTTTCCATAAAAATTTTCAATAAAATATGTTATTCCTAAATTAAGATTTATTGAAGATACAGGTATATCTTCATCATCTTCTGTTTCTCCAGGAATAAATAATTGGTCATTCAACCATAATATGCCCATGTCTAATCTTATTTGTTCGGAAAAATCTATTAATTTAGCAGATATTTCAGTTATTGATATTAATGAAATACCATCTTCAAAATTTGGACTAAAATCAAAAGATAATAAAAAATTTTCACTGTTTATCCCTGTTCTTAAAGCCATATTAAAATTATTTTCTATATTTGAAGTTAAAATTGACATTCCGATATCAAAATTAATTGCTAATGAAGAAATCGAAAAAATAATTAAAATAAAAAATAAAATAAAAAATTTTTTCATGATTATATTTTAGAGTCTTTTGCCTTTATTTTATTTTCTTCTATTTCTTTAAACGCTTCATTTACATAATTTTTATTGTTTGGTGTGTCTTCTTGTTTTTCCAATTCTTCATTATTTTTTATAACTTCAGCTCTTTTTGCTGCTAATATAGGTACTTTATATTTTACGCCTACATTTTTAATTACTTTATCATAATTAAATCCTACGTTCATAATGTCACCTCTTTAACCTTTATTAAAAGTTTGTTTGAAAAATGTATATTTTCCTAAATGTTTCGATACTCTATCGAGCTTTAATTGTTCTGAAATAATTATAGATATTAATTGATTAATTGATTCTGACAAATTTTGATTGACAATGAGATAATCAAAATGACTAATTTGTTTAATTTCTTTTTTTGAATTGTTTAAGCGAACTTCAAATTCTTCTTGTTTTTCAGTGCCTCTTGTTTTTAATCTTCTTTCTAATTCTTCATAAGAAGGAGGAGCAATAAAAATAAGTACAGATTGTTCTGGCATTTCTTTTTTTATATTTAATGCTCCTACTACATCAACATCTAAAACTATGTTAAAACCTTCTGATAATTTTTCTTTAATGAATGTTTTTGAAGTTGCATAATAATTACTGTGAACTTTTGCATATTCTAGAAATTCACCTTTTTGATTTAATTCTTCAAATTTTTCATCAGATATAAAAAAATAATCTTTTCCATCAATTTCTCCTGGTCTTTGTTTTCTTGTTGTATATGAAATAGAAAATGCAAATCCTTCAACAATTTCTAAAGCTTTTTTTATTATGGAAGATTTTCCGGCTCCAGAAGGTCCAGTTACGACATACAGTATACCATCCATTTTATCGGAAAGCCTCTTTACGTATTCTTTCTAAAGCTTTTTCAATATCATAAAAATTTTGTGTAAATCTGTTTGTGATTGTTTCAGGTTGTATAGCACTTGCAATTACGTGTCCAGAGTCTGTTACTATAAATGCTCTTGTTTTTCTTCCGTGATTAACTTCAAGAAGTTTTCCTTGAGATTCTGCAACATCTCTCAATCTTTTTAAAGGTTGAGATCCTGGATTTACAATAGCTATAACTCTGTCACCTACTACAACATTTCCAAAACCGATATTTATTAGTCCATACATTAATAAACACCTCCAAATTAGTTTACATTACGTTTTGTGCTTGTTCTCTTATTTTATTTACTGTAGCTCTTCCTTCAACTGATATATTAGTTATTATTATACTTTTTGATTTAGATGCTATTGTATTAAATTCTCTATGCATTTCTTGAGAAATAAAGTCAAGGTTCATACCTTTTATGTCATCTTTTGATTCGATTATTTTTTCAAATCTATTTATATGACTTTTTAATCTTTCAATTTCTTCAGAAATATCATATCTTTCAGCTAAAAGAGCTATTTCTAATTCGAGTCTGTCAGAATCTATTTTATCTTTATCTTCTATCAAATCAGAAAGGTTTTTTTCAATTTTTTCTTTAAAAAGTATTTTCATTTCTTTGGAATTATTTTCAATTTCTAAAACATATTCACTTAATTCATTTAAATATTCTTTAAATATTTTTTTGAGGTCTTCCCCTTCATTTTTTTGAGAAATAATTGTTTTATGAGAGACTTCGTCAAGAACAACTTTTAAACCACTCCATATTTTTTCAATTTCTTGTTCAGAAATTCTTATTTTTATTATTTCTCTAAATTTTGTTAAAATATCTAAACTAACATCATCAGTAAGATGTAATTCACTCGATAATTTTGTTAAAGCACTATGATAAGATTTTGCAAGATCAAGATCAATTTCTACAAAATCGTCTGGATTTAAAAATCTTATATCAATATACAAACTTATATTACCTCTTTTAAAGTTGTTTTTCATATAATTGTTTATTTTTACTTCTAAAGGTGAAAAAATTCCTGATAAAGAGGTTTTTAAATAATGGTATTTTCCGTTTAAAGATTTAATTTCTACAGTATAGCTATAATTATCTATAACTTTCTCTATTCTACCGTAACCTGTCATACTTCTCATATTATCATCTCCTATATTAGTATTATACACCATTAATTAGTAAATTTCAAAGAATTTTTGATATTTTTAATAATTTTTACGAAAATTTCAGCTTCTTCATATGTATTGAGATATGATAAGCTAATACGAATTATTTCTTTAGATTTTTTTTCAGAATAGCCTAAAGATTTCATAACCCTACTTCCAGAAGCTCCTTTGCTTGAACATGCAGCAGAAGTTGAAACATAAATATTTTTTTCAGATAAAGCGTTAATAATTATATCAGAACGTATATTATCAAAAGTAACTGCGAGTGTGTTAGGAACACTATTGTTTAATGGAGTTATAATATCGGCATCTATTTTTTTCAATTCTTCTGCTATATAATTTCTCATTTTTTCAATTTTATCTATTTCTTTTAAATTTTCAAAAGATTTTTTAATAGCAATAGAAGTTCCTACTATTCCTGATAGATTTTGAGTTCCGCCTCTAATTCCTCTCTCTTGACTTCCGCCATGAATGAGAGGAAATATTCGGGTTTTTTCTTTTTTATAAAGTATTCCAACTCCTTTAGGGCCATGAAATTTATGAGCCGAAAAAGAAGCTAAATCACAATTATATTTTTTTAGATCAAAATCAATTTTACCAACAACTTGAACACAGTCTACATGAAAATATGTATTTTTATTTTTTTCTTTTATTATTTTACTTATTTCTTCTATAGAGTTTAAAGTGCCTATTTCGTTATTTGCTGCCAATAAGGTAACTAAAATAGTATCTTCTCTAATTTTATTTTTTAAATCTTCTATAATTACAGCTCCATATTTATCTATTTTTAAGTATTCTATTTCATATCCGTTTTGTTTTAAATTATTTAAAGTGTTTATAGTTGCACTATGTTCAGCTTCTGTTGATAGTATATGTTTTCCATAATTTTTATTTGCATAAGCAATTCCTTTTAAAGCTGTATTTATAGATTCAGTTGCTCCTGAAGTAAAGTATATTTCGTTATTATTTGTTTTTAGTAATTTAGATATTTTTTCTCTTGAATTAAATAATTCATCATTTGCAATTATACCTAATTTATGTATTGAATTTGGGTTTGCAAATTTTTTTGTCATATATTCATATATAATATCTGCAACTTCTTTATAAACTGGTGTAGTTGCATTATTATCAAAGTATATCAAATTTTTATTCCTCCTCAAAATTTTACTATAAATGTAGTTTCTTTATCTTTTATAGATTCAACTTCTAGATTAATTTCAAGAGCATTCGCAATTTTTTTTGCTATAGATAATCCTAATCCATGTCCTTTGTTTGTTCTTGAATTTTCAGATTTATAAAATCTATCAAAAATTTTTTGTAATTCAATTTCATCTATACCTATTCCATAATCTTTTATTTTTATAATTTTATCTTCAAGAATTATATCTATTTTTATTTCCTCATAATTTTTAGAGTATTTTATAGCATTTTCTAGTATTATTTTTAATAATAATGCTAAATATTCTTTTGAGGTTTCTATTAAGTAATCGTCTCCAATAATTTCAAAATTTATTTTTTGATGTGAATATAAATCTAAAATATTTTCTATTACTTCTTTAACTCTTATTTGTTCTTTTTCAAATTCATAGTCTGGTTTACTTAAAATTAATAATTTTTCAACCATATTTTTTAAATAATCAATTGATTTATCTATATTATCTAAAGATTCACATAAAACAGTTTCATCTTTTGCTCCCCATCGTTTAAGGAGTTTTACATAACCGTTTATTGATGTAAGAGGTGTTCTTAATTCGTGAGAAACGTCAGAAACAAATTGATTTTGATTTTCATATGCTGTTTGAATTCTTTCTAACATCGAATTAAGTTTTCTTGCAAGTATATCGAATTCTTCAAAATCTTGTTCTGGTATTCTTTTTTCTATATTAGTTATATTAATTTTTGATATTTCTTTTGATATATAAACTACTGGTTTTAAAGTTCTTCTAACTGTTAAAAATGAAATTATCAATGATAATAAAGAACCTATTATTATCATTAATAAAGATACATTATCGAATATTTCTATTAAAGATGTAAATTCTAAAGAAGGGCCACCAATAATCATTAAAGAATTTTCAAATACTTCTATTCCAACAAAAATATAATACATGTTATCTTTTTTATATAAATAAGGAAAATCATTTATATTTAATTCTTTTTCTGTAAAATTAAAAGGGTTATTAAGAATAGCTCCATCTAATATAACTATTTTGTTAGTAGTTAAACTTTTTCTTAAAATATCTTGATCTTCAAGAAATTGTTCCATAACATCTAAAAAATTATTTGGTTGTGAACGTGTCATATTAACCCTTGAAGGATTTATTTGCGTTATAAAATTTTTACTGTAAGCATTTAAAGATAATTCTAAAACTATAACTCTTAATCCAATAGTTATAGCAATTATTATTATAAAAACAGTTATTGTATAAAATATTGTTTGAGTTATTACAACGCTTCTTTTATCACTTTTTTTCTCTAACAACGTAACCTACTCCTCTTACGGTTTCGATATTTGTATTTGATGAAGATATTTTTTTTCTTAAATAATTCATATATACTTCTACAAGATTTTTATTTTCTTCTTCAGAATATCCCCATACTTCAGTCATAATTTTTTGTTTTGATACTACCAAATTTTTATTTAATAAAAGTGTTTTTAAAATATTAAATTCAGTAAGACTTAAATGTATTTCTTCTCCGTCAATAAAAGTTTGCATTCTTTGCGGGAACATTTCAATATCTCCAGCTTTCACTGTTTCTTTTGTTTTACCCATTCTTCTTAATAAAGATTCAATTCTTGCAAAAATTTCTTCAATTTCAAATGGTTTACTTACATAATCATCAGATGTTTGAAGTCCTTTTACTCTATCTTCTAATTCTCCTTTTGCTGTTAGCATAATTATTCCAATATCTTTATCATAATTTCTGATAATTTCAGCTATCTCAAAACCATTTCTATATGGAAGCATTACATCTAAAAGAATAATATCAGGACCAAAAGAATCATAATATTCTATAGCTTTATTTCCATCTTCTGCAACTTTTGTTGCATAACCTTCGTGTTTCAATTCAAGTTCAAGAAGTCTTGAAATTGAACTGTCATCTTCTACAATTAAAATTCTATACATTATTATCATCTCCTAATTAAAATTGATATTGTAATCCTATGTAATAATTTTTATTTGTGTTTATGAAAAAATTTAATGATGTGGACTTATATTTTATTCCAGATAAAAATCCTACACCAAAATCAAAAAATCCTTCTTTAAAAAAATAATTTATATTTAATTCTGGTTGTATGTAATATTCTAAAAATCCAATATTATTTGAATATCCTGGTTGTAATGAATAATAAATTGAGTAATTCTCTATGTTATAATAGTCAATATTTTTTAAAAAATTTACGTTAAAACCTAAAGAAAAATTAATATAAAAATTATTTGAATAATTTTTTTCTGAAAAATTTAGAATAATAATATTTTTTTTATTGATAATATCATGAAAAAAATTAGTTTTTATGTAAATATTTTCAATTAATCTTTTTTCAAAATAAAAATTAATTTTTTGAAAAAAGTTATACGCTGCCGAAAAATTAAAATCATCATTTTTTAATTTTAATTCTATAGTATTTATATTTTTTCCAAAATGGTAAGATAAAAAAATATTGTTAGTTGTTTTTTCAATATAAATATTATCATTTTTTATTATACATAGACTTTCTATATAATAATTTCCGTTTGATTCTAAAAAATAATATATTGTATTTCCATAAAAATAATTTTTATTTTTATATTCATAATGAATATCATTAAATAAAATATAATTATTATCAGAATTTGTATATTCATTTTCATCAGTTTTAAATAAATTAAATTCTAGGTTATGAGATATTTTATAAATATTTTTATTTAAAAAATCGTTTATATCATTAATTTTAATTAGATTATCATAAGTATTTTTACTTATTAAATTTTTTGATTTAAAAATAAAATATTTATTATCTTTTTTTTCTATATCTTTGATTATTTGTATCATATTTATCTTAAAATTATCTTCAGAATATAAATATAGATAATCTTTTTCTATTACTAAATTATTCATAACAGGAAAAAAACAAATGGTTAATTCATGAAAATTATTAATTTTTGTAGAAATTTTTTGAGGAATTAAATGATAATTTTTATTTTTAAAATTTTTATGTTTTATATAATAAATATTGTTTGATATTTCCTCATAATCATAATCAGTATTAAAAAGCAGTAAATCAAGAGCGTTCATAAAATTTACTGCTATTATTTTATTATTAATTTTTTGATTTATTTCACTGTTAAAAAATACTATTTTTTCATAATGAAAAGCTATTTTTTTTATTGCATCATCTAATTTTTCATCATTAAAAGTAATATTTATTGAGCTTAAAATAGTAATTTGTATAATAATAAAAACAAGTATGAATAATTGCTTTTTCATGGGGTCAGTTCTAAGTTTATTCTTTCATAATAAGGTTCTCCATCGTCATAATAACCATTTAAATATTCTATGATTATTAGAAATTTATCTATTTCTTTTTCAACATAAAATGTTTTATCTATAATTTTTGTTTTATTGGGTTCAAGAAAATTTTTATCGTTAATTGTTAGATTTTCTCCAAATCTTTCAAATGTTTTAGATGAAAATTTTATTAATTCTACGCTATAATAAATTACAGAATTTCCATTATTTTGTACTGTAAAGCTTACATAACCTTTATTATCTTCATTAATATAATATAAATTAGGATTTATTCTAAAATCATAATAATTGTCTCCAAAATTTATTAATATAGGAACAGTAATTATTTCTGAAATTATGTCATATTTTTCAAAAATAATTTCTAGATTATATACATATGATCCCTTCAAATTTAATAAATCGGCTAATCTAAAATCTACAATTATTTTAAAAATATTATCTTTTAGATTAATTTTGACAAAATCTTTAAGTTCATTATGAATAGATTTTAGTTCATAACTTAAAGTAGTTTCATCATCAATTTCAACTTCAAATATTTTCGTAAAAGGTATAACTTCTATTCCTCTTGAAGTATTGTGTTTTTCAATATCAATATTTATTTCTTTTGGAATCGTTTCGATTGTATTTGAGAAAAGAAAAATATAATTTATACATAATAAAATACATAAAAAAAATTTTAACTTCATTATTATTGTCTCCTTTGTTTTAATCAATTTAATTATATCATACTAAAGTCTTTGGCTTCAAGAGGAAAGAAAAAAGTCAAAATTTCTCAGAAAAAATAAATACAAAAAATAGAAGACTTAAGTCTTCTATTTTTTATACTCTAATGTCAATGTATTTTCCTAAATTTGGATCGCCTGCGCGAGAAACTAATTCTTCAGTACTTTCTAATAAATCTGTTACATCATCAATATTTCCTTGAGAATTTTCCATAGCCATTTTCATTAAAGCAATTCCCGCATCTTTGTGTAAATTCATTTGAGTCAAGTTTATTGAAAGTCCAGCTATATCCATATTATCATCTCCTAATATTTAACGTAGGATCAAGATATTTTATTTGTTTCTAAAAATTGTACGACTTTTAAAACTTCTTCTTCAATTAATTCAGGATAAACAAATCCTTTGAATCCAAGTCCAATTAAAAATGTTTTTAATATATCTGCAGCAGTAAATGAAGAATCCACATCGTATCCTTTTGATCTCATTACATCTTTAATTATCATTGTAAAACTATCATCTATATCTTTTATTTCTCTTATAGTAATTTTAGATCGGTATGGATAAGTTATAATTTGGGAAAAAGCTGCCATATTACCTGAAGGTTCAAATAATTTTATTATTTTATCTTTTAATTCACCAGGTCTTTCAAGAATTTTTTTTATCCAATACTCAAGTATAAATTTTGCTGTTTCTACTAAAGCACCATCTTTTGATCCAAAATAATAATGTAGAGAAGCTATAGTTAAATCCGCTTCAGAAGCAATTTTTCTTGTAGTTGTATTGCTTATACTATTTTCATTTATTATATTAACAATAGAGTCAATTAATTCTTTTTTTCTTAAGCTTCTTAATTCTGGATTAGGTCTCCTCGCCATTTTTTCCACCTTCCCATAAAACAATTTTTATATACCAGATATATTTATATTATATCATAAAATTAAAAAATATTATAATATTATTTTAAAATAAAGAACTAATATTGCCATACATAGTAAAACTTGTATTAATAAATTGCATAAAAGTACCGACAGTTGACATAACTTCTAACACCCCTGTAAGAGAATTTTTAGATATAAATATTATATCTCCTGGTTTTAATTCAGGATTCATTCCAGATTTTAAAGGAGTTTTTTTAATTAAATCTGAAATATCCAATTTTTTTGGAGCGTTTTCATGACCATCTTCAAAGAAATATACTGAAGATAGTTGAGCTGAATTTTGTACATTTCCTGCTTTTAATATAGCATCTATTAATGTCATACCTTTATTATAGGCGATTATTCCAGGTCTTGTAACTTCTCCAAAAACATAAACAACTTGATCTACTAAAGAAGGAATAAATAATATTGAACCAGGTGATACAAATTTACTTCTTAAGTTTTCTATATTTTCAATTTTTATAACTTCTCTTTCATTTTCAGGAGTATAAATTATAACGCTTTCTTGAACATCCCAATCTATTTTTGCTGTAGCAAGAAGCTCTACAAGGTTTATTTGAACGTCTGTTCTTAAAGATTGAGGAGCAGTATTTCCCAATATTGTTATATAAGAATATTTTGTTTCAGGAGTTATTACAATATAAGAACCTTTTTCTATCTCAAGCATAGGATTTGAAAGAACATCAATGTGATTATATGATTTTATTTTGTCTCCGTTTTTAAATATATCAATTATTCCTTTATCTACAGGTGAAAATCCTCCAGCAATACTGAAAACATCAATTAATCTAATTATTGGTGAACTTATAACGTTTGTTTCACCGTTTTTATACACTATAACTTCTTCTGTACCTATTTTAGATATTTCAATAAAAACATCTCCGGAAAGTTTAATATTTTTCATTTTTTCAGTTTCATTTCCTTTTAAAATTCCAGATTTATCTATTGTTTGATATCTTACAGAATAATTTTCAGTTAAGTTATATTTTATAATAGAATTATATAGAGAATCACCAATATTATATGAGCTAACTTGTGAATATTCTCCAAAAATATATATATTTCGTATTTCTGTATCAAATATTATAGATGAATTTTTTTCAATTATTATATCATTTTCATGTATTTCATTTGGCAAAATGTTATATGTTTTTGATTCTCCAATATTAGAAATTATATGTACTTTTCCGGAGTAATTAGAAGTTATTCCTTTTGATAAAGATATAATTTTGCTGAGTGTGATATTTTCTGTTATATCAAAATTATAATTTCCAGGTGTTGTTACTGCACCTGAAACATAAACGTTGTTTTTTAATTTTTCAATTTTAATTGTTTGACCTTTTTTCAAACTAGTATCAAATTCAATTTTTTCTCCAGAAATTTCAATATAATCAATATAATCAGGATTTATATTTAATTTTGAAAGAAGAATATTTACACTCATTTCTTCTTCTGGAAGAAAATTAATTTTAGACATTTTTTCTTCGTAAATTGCATAAATATAATTATCTATTAAAGTAATTTCTACAAAAGAATTTGATTCAATTTTTTCATTTATTGAAATGGCTTGATTATTAGTTTTAATAGTTTCTACATGATTTTGATTTATATTTAATTTTGTTAAGAGAACACTTGCTGTCATATTTTCATATTTTTCAAAATTAATTTTTTGAGAAGAGTTTTCTACAATAGCATAGACAAATCTTTTTTTAAATATAATATTAACGAAATCTCCTGTGTTTAAAGTATCAGTGGAAGATAAAGTTTTGTTTCCGACAGAAGCTTTTTCAATATCGTTAGGATCAATATTTAGTTTGGTGACTAAAATTTGAAGATTCATTTTTTCATGTTTATCAAAAATAACTTTAGTAGAACCAGTTTCAGTAAAAACATAAACCTCTCTTTTTTTAAGAGTGATATTAATAAAATCTCCAGAAAACAAAATATCAGATAAAGATAAAGGTAAGTTTCCGACAGAAGCTTTTTCAATATCATCAGGATCAATATTTAATTTAGTGATTAATACTTGAAGATTCATATTTTCATGTTTATTGAAGCTAACTTTAGTAGAATTATTTTCAGTGAAAACATAAACCTCTCTTTTTTTAAGAGTGATATTGACAAAATCACCAGTATTTAAAGTATCAGATAAAGATAAAGTTCTATTTCCAACAGAAGCTTTTTCAATATCATTAGGATCAATATTTAATTTAGTGATTAAAATTTGAAGATTCATATTTTCATGTTTATCGAAGCTAACTTTAGTAGAACCATTTTCAGTAAAAACATAAACCTCTCTTTTTTTAAGATTGATATTGACAAAATCACCGGTATTTAAAATATCGGATAAAGATAATATTTTATTTCCAACAGAAGCTTTTTCAATATCATTAGGGTTAATATTTAGTTTAGTAATTAAAACTTGAAGATTCATGTTTTCATGTTTATCGAAGCTAACTTTAGTAGAACCAGTTTCAGTAAAAACATAAACCTCTCTTTTTTTAAGAGTGATATTAACAAAATCACCAGTATTTAAAATATAATTGCTATTTACAATTTTATTGTCTATTTTTATATTTTCAACATCTTCATCTTCTAAATTAATTTTAGATAATAAAACTTTTATAGACATTTTTTCTGATTTTTCAAAAAATATTTGAGAAGACATTTTTTCAGAAAAAACATAAACAAATTTATTATGTCTGTTGAATATTATAGTATCTGAAGGTTTTAATTCAAAATTGTTTTTTGAAATGATTTCTTCAAAAGATAATTTGATAATTTCAGAATCTCTTATAAGGGTAACAGTATCATCAATCAATTCGTTTTTCAATTGCATTTCAGAAAAAAGATATCTTAACGAGACTCCTTTAAAATAATCTATTGATTTACTTCCAAAGTCAGAGAAAACATTAATTTTATTTGTGTGATCATAAGGAATTACGACAAAAGAATTTTCAGGTATATAAGGATCTTCACCTTTTTCTCCTCTTAATAGCCAGGTTATATCAACTCTTTGTTCTGTTCCGTTAGGATACCTTATAACTGCATAACTTGATTTTTCTGAAGAAGGAATTCCGCCACATAATGCTATAAGTTCAGATAATTTAATTTCAGATTTATTTATGTTTATTGATCCTGAACTTCTCACATTTCCTAAAATATTAATATTAAAAGGAGCATAATTAGAAATTCCTACAGTAACTGTAGTTACATTAATAAATTTTGACAAATCATTTTTAATAATTTCTTCAAGTTCTTGAGCTTTTTTACCGACAGCTTGAATTCTTCCTAATGGTGAAAATGTAATTTGGCCATTAGGACCAACTACAACATCTTTAGAATATTCAGGATACCCAAAAATAAATATGTTTAGATTGTCGCCCGTTCTTATTTGATAACCAAAAAATGTTACAGTAAAAATAGAAATAATAAAAATTAATGTTAAAAATTTTTTCACCTTTTTTCCTCCTAACTATATCATTTTTGAAATTAATTCTAATTCTTGAGAGTTGAATCCCATAAGGTTTAATTTATTTAAATACAATTTTGATAATTTGTGGTTTTTGATTTTTACAGCACTTTTTACTAGTAAAATATATGATTCTATTTTTAAGTTGACGTTTTCTTCAGGAACTTCATAATTAAAAATTTCTTCATACCTTCTAGATTCATAAAGACATAATATAAGATAATATTTTGTTTCTTCAAGAAATATTTTTAATTCAAGAGCTTTTTCAAATAAAGAAATCGCTCTTAAATATTCGCCCGAACTTATAAGACATACTCCTGTATTATGAAAAAAAATAGCTTCTTCAGAATTTAATGAAATAGCTTTTGTATAAAATTCAAGAGCTTTTTCATATTCTTTTTTTTCCATTAATTCATTTGCTTTTTCATTAAAGTAATAAGGATTATTCTCCATAACCCGCTCCTTCTATATAGTAATATAAACTGTCACTTAATGATTTGTTTTTTAGATTAATAGTAATTTTAGAATTTTTAATTCCTGGAAGAATCGGAGGATAAAGTTTATATGAAACAAACTCTATAGGTTTGTAAGTTTTATTTAAATATTCTTTTAAATATTCTTCGTGTTTTTTATTTATTATTTGTCCTCCGGTAGTATAGATAATTTCTTTAAGTTGATTATCTAAGTCATTTTCATCCCATAAATAATAAACACTGCTTGATGAAAGAAGTAAAGGTATAATTTGTTCAGCCGATAAAATTTTATCAATAGAACCTTTTAAAATAATAAAAGAATCTGTTTGAGCTTGAGCAATTCCTGCATCAAAAAAATCGTTTATATTTTCATAGTAATAAATTTTTGGCGAAACATATTTTCTATAATAATTAAAACTTACTCTGCCTCCAGAATCTTCTACAAAAAGATTTTTTGTAATAAATTCCATTTTTTGTCCTACTAAATCAGTAACACTAAATTTTGAATGAACTTCAAAATTATCTTTGTCTAAATTTAAACCATAAAAATTTATATTATAGCTATCAAAAGTACCTGAAGATTCTATTCTATAAATGTCTACAAGATAATTTTTGTTATTTACAAAAGTTATAATTCCATTTTTTATTTTCACAAAACCTTTAAATTTTTCATTGTATTCTAAAATTTCATATGAAATTTCATCATTTTCAATTTTAGCAGTATAAGTATTACCTAAAGAGTCATTTAAAATTAAATTTCCCCAAGGAACAACATCTATATATAAAAATTGGAAGTCTTCTTTTAAAGGTATAATTTTTTCGATAGAAAAATTGAAAGAGTTAAATTTTATTAAAGAATTTGTAGAATATTCCAATACATAAATATCATCATGCCATTTTGTACCATCAAAAATAACATAAGTTTCTGGTAAAATATATTTTTCTAAAATTTTCCCATTAAATCCAATAATACTAAGGCTGTTTTCAAAAGGATTATATCCAAATATTCTTCCTGATTTATCGACATCAAAAATAACATAAGGAAATCCTGAGACTAATTTTTTTATATTATTTTCATCATTCACAGAAGCAGATAATAATTCATTATAAAATTCATCTACAATAAAAACATTCGATGAATGACAATCAAAATAATAAATTCCTTCTGATGAACCTAAATACATTCTATTTAAATTTTTATCGGCGTGAATAGAATAAAAATCAACATTATCAGGAAGTTTAATCCATATTTTTTGTTGGTTTTCTTGTTTGAAAATTCTTTTATTATGTGAATCTAATATATATATTGTTGAATTTATAATTTCAATATCTGTTATAGTAAAAAAACGATCCATAGTATCTTTACTACCATAAATTGATTCCAAGTTATTATAATATGTAGGTAAAGAATAATTGTTTAAAGAAAATTTTTCAAAAGATTCTATAAAATTAAGCATTGTTCTAACTTCTTCATTTTCAATAGAAAATAATAATATGTTATCTATGTCTGCTTTAGCTCTATCAATTAATCCAAGTTGTAAATCTAATTTTGCAGCATAATACCATAATTTTGGAAGATCGTCTATATATACTTCTCCAGAAATAGCTTCAGTTAATTTAATTCTTGCCTCATATTTTTGCTCATTAAAAAGTAATTCAAGGCTTTCAGAAAACAAAAGCCTTGTTTCTAACTCACTTGGAGAAAAATCTATTGAAAAAAGATTTAATGAAAATAATATAATGATTGAAAAAACAAAAAACATTTTTTTCATATAATCACTTCTTTCCTAAAAGATACGTCTTGTTCTCATTTCCGTTAATTAGTCTTTTTATATTTGCTCTATGTTTATATATTGAGAATAAAAATAGTATTAAAAGAGTAATACCAAATTTATAATGAATAAAAAAACCTGTTATTGTCATTATAAACAATGAAATCAAAGATGAAAGAGAAACATACTTTGTTATTAACGAAAGCGGAAGCCAAGTTAAATAAAAAACAAAGAAAAACGGAGGATATATTCCCATAGAACCTCCGGCAGTAGTAGCAACACCTTTTCCGCCTTTAAACTTTAACCATACAGGATAGTTATGTCCAACTACAACTGTTATATATAAAATATATAATTCGGTTGCATCAATTCCAAAAGTTTTTTTTGCAAAGTATAGTGGAATAACCCCTTTAAAAAGATCAAGAAACATACATGAAAAACCTACAACTTTACTTCCAGAAGTCCTTAAAGCATTAGTTCCACCAACATTAGAACTTCCAGATTTCGTAACATCAAATCCTTTAATTTTAGGTAGAATATAACTGAATGGTATAGATCCGATTAAATAAAACAAAATAATCCATAAATAAAAATTCAATCTTCACACCTCCATATTACTTATTTTTCCCCTCTATTTTTATGTAAACAGGAGAACCTTTAAACGGATCTAAATATTTTCTTATCATGTTTCTTAATCCTTGAATATAACTATTTGGAACTTCTCCAGGTGAATTTGTTTGGAATGAAAATACAGGTGGTTTTGTTCCCACTTGTTTAGCAAAATAAAATTTTATTCTCTTTCCTTTTTTTACCGGAGGAGGAGTTAACATTACGTATCTTTCAAGCGCACTATTTAATAGACTTGTAGATATATTTCTAGTTCTTGAAGCTTGTGCTTCTTTTATGGAATCAATTAATTGAGTAATTCCTATTTTTTCTGTAGCAGAAGTAAAAACAACAGGGCTATAATCAATAAAAAACATTTCTTTTTCAAAATATTTTATAAAATCCTTTTGACCTTTTTTAGAACTCTCTACAAGATCCCATTTATTAAAAGCAACTACAGTACCTTTCCCTCTGTTTTCAGCAATTCCTGCCACTTTTTTATCCTGTTGAGTGATTCCTTCTATAGAATCTATAACAAAAATTACCACATCTGCTCTTTCAATAGCTTTTATAGTTCTTATAACAGCAAACATTTCTATTGAACCATAATCTATTGTCTTTTTTCTTCGGATTCCAGCAGTATCTATAAATAAAAATTCAATATCATTTATAATTACTTTTTGATCAACAACATCTCTTGTTGTTCCCGGAATATCAGAAACTATAGCTTTTTCCATTCCAAGAATAGTGTTGAATAAAGAGGATTTTCCGGCGTTAGGTCTTCCAACAATGGCAACTTTTATAGAATTTTCATTTTCTTCTTCACTTTTTTCTTCTTCATTAAAAAGATTTTGTTCTTCAAGGTTTTCAACGATTTTATCCATTAATTCGTGTATGTTTTTATTGTGTTCAGAAGAAACAGGTATAGGTTCTCCGTAACCCAATTTAAAAAATTCAAATTCCATATTCATTTCATATTTATCGAAAGATTCAGCTTTATTTGCAACAACAATTACTTTTGAATTTGCCTTTCTAAGAATTTCTAAAACATGAAAATCTTCTGAAGTCAAACCATTTTTTCCATCTACTACAAAAAGTACAACAGACGATTCTTTTAAAGTTTTTATAACTATATCTTTTAATTGACTTTCAATTATTGTTTCAGGTTTTTCAAAAATGCCGCAAGTATCTATTAAGGTAAAGGCACGCTCATCCCAGCGCGCCTCACCATATATATGATCTCTGGTAACCCCAGGAGAATCCAATACTATAGCTTTTTTTTCACCTATAATTCTGTTAAACAATGTTGATTTTCCAACATTAGGTTTACCGACAATTAACACTATAGGTTTTGACAAAGTATTCCACCTCAATTATCTTCATTTAACTTTTTCATTTCTTCAACAGCTTCATTTTTTTCAAGTTCTTTTTCATAATCAAATACGCTTATAATCATATTGCCTCTTTTTTCTTCGTTTTCAAATTCTATATCAATAACTTTTGCAGTAACTTCGTCACCTATATTAAAAATATTTTTTATGTCATCAACTTTTTCTAAAGAAGCTTTGCTTCCTGGTAAAAATGCTTCAACATTATAATTATTGATTAAAACAACAGCGCCTTTTCCTGTAAATCTAAATATTTTTCCTGTAATAACAGAATCTTTTTTTACTTCTTCAATAACTTTTTTCCAAGGATTTTCTATAGCTTGTTTTAAAGATAATTTTATTTTATGATGTTCTTTATCTATTGATAATACTTTAAATTTATATGTATCTTCTTCTTTAATTGCATCATTAATATCATCGATAAAATTCCAAGATAATTCAGAAACATGCAAGAATCCAGTTAAACCTTCTTCTAATTTTATAATCGCTCCGTTTGGAAGTATTTTTTCAATAACCCCATCATAAATTGAATCTTCTTTGTAATTTTTTTCAATATCTTCCCAAGGATTTCCAATAGCTTGTCTGTAACTTAAAGATAGTCTTCTTTTTTCTTTATCTATAGCAAGAATTTTAACTTCAACTAAATCACCTTCAGAAACAACATCTGAAATTTTACCTTTTCTAATCCAAAAAACTTCTGATTCGTGTACTAATCCTTCAACACCCGTTTGTAATTTCACAGTAAATCCAAATGGGAATATTTTTGTTACAGTACCTTTTACAATAGAGTCAACTAAATATTTTTGTTCTAAGTTAATCCAAGGGTCTTCTTTTAATTCTTTTGCAGAAAGAGATATTTTTCTTTCGTCTTTATCTATATTAATTATTACGCCTTTAACTTTTGAACCTTCTTTAAATAAGTTTTCAGGTTTTTCATTTCTATCCCAGCTCATTTCACTTGCAGGTATTAATGCTGTGACATAATCATTTAATTTTACAAAAACACCAAATTTTTTAATGCTTTCAACAACACCTTCAACTATCATATTTAATTTAAAATTATCATAAACATCATTTATTTGTTCTTCCATAAAGTCTCTTCTTGATACTACAATTCTTCTACCAGCTTTTGAAATTACTTTCATTTTTATAGAGTTATTAGGCATGTCATCTTCTGGTTTTAATAAAGATAAAGAACCAGGTAAGAAGGCTCTTACAGCGTCTTCTATTAAAATTCCATATCCTTTATCAAGTCTTAAATCAAATTTTGCATTAACTATATCCCCTTCATTAAGTTCTCTAAATATTTTTTCTCCAATAGCTCTTTTTTCAGAAGCAGTGTTGAACCCTTCCGCATCATTTATTTTTGTGATTTTCACAGTGATGACTTCTTCTAATTTATATTCAGAAATATTTTTAATAAGCTCTTCTGTTTTTACGAAAACATCTCCTGTAGTATTTTCAAGGTCAACCCATATTCCATCATGACTCTTTTTTATAACGTATCCTTTAAAAATTTTTCCTTGCGATAAATTACTTACTTCTTCTTCTAGTAACAATTCTTCAAAAGTTTTTTCTGACATTTGCAAATACCTCCCTTTATATTATGAAAAATTAGTTTAAAACTTTATTTTTTATTTGATTTAAAATTTCATTCATCTGCCATTCGGGTGTTGAAGCACCAGTTAACACACCTATTTTAGAATTTTTATGTATAGGCAGATTATCTAAATCAAATAGGGTTGAAATAAAAAAAGTGTTTGAACAATTATTTTTACTGATATTATATAATTTTTTTGTATTTGAACTATTTTTTCCACCAATAACAATTACTAAATCTGAATTTTTAGATATTTCTTCAGCTTCTTTTTCTCTTAAATAAGTCTCATTACATATTGTGTTTTTTATAATTATATCAGAAAATTCGTTATTTTTTAAAAAATTAACATAAAACTTTTTAAACTCATTATATTCACAAGTTGTTTGTGAAATTATACATATTTTTTTTTGAACAATTTTTTTAATATCTTTAGTTATAAGAATATTTTCAGAATCTAAATTACCTTTTATACATTTAACTTCAGGATGATTTTTTTCTCCAAATATTATTAAAAAGAAATTTTCTTTTTGCTTTTTTTGGGAAAATTCCACCAATTTTTTTACAATCGGGCAAGTTAAATCAACAATTTTTTCAAAATTTTTTATTAAAATTTCTTTTTCTTTTAAAGAAATTCCGTGGGCCCTAATAATAACAAGACTATTTTTGGAATCTTCTGGAAGAGATGTAATATCTTCAAATATTTTTATACCTTTTTCTTTTAAATTCAAAACAACAGAATCATTATGGACCAATTGACCATAAAGATAAATGTTTGAATATTTATTTGATAAATTAATTGTTTTTTCATATGCTCTTTTAACTCCATAACAAAAACAACGTTTTTCTGAAATATTAAAATCCATTTTTCTTTTCCTGTATTATTATTAAAATTTCTTCTAACACTTCGTATATATTTTTATTGTCAGTATCAATTATTATAGAATCAATAGCAGGTTTTAAAGGTGCTATATCTCTATTTGAATCATTTGCATCTCTTTTTAAAATTTCTTTTTTAACTTTTTCAAATAAAATATCTTCACCTTTAGATAGAAGTTCTTTATGCCTTCTTTTTGCTCTTTCTTCAACAGAAGCAGTAACAAAAAACTTAACTTCTGCATCAGGAAGAACTACGGTTCCTATATCTCTGCCGTCTATAACAATATCTTTTAATGAAGAAATATTTCTTATAATTTCATTTACTTTATTTCTTACTTTATCGTATTTAGCAACAACAGAAGCATAATATCCAGATTCTGAATTACGAATTTGTTCTTTTATTATTTCTCCGTTTAGATAATAAGAATCATTTTTTAGTTCCATAGTTATATTTTTAAGATTTTGTTCCACATCATTTTTTGAATGTATATCAATTTCATGTTTTTTCATATAAAATCCAATAATCCTATAAAGTGCTCCAGAATCAACATAAAAAATCTTAAGCTTTTCTGAAATAAGCTTTGCAAGAGTAGATTTTCCTGAACCTGCCGGCCCGTCTAATGCAATATGAAACAAAACTTTCAGTCCCTTCGTTAGATTTCTTCTATAGTGTCAACAATTTTTATAATTTTATCTAATTTTGTCATTTCAAAGATTTTTTTAATTTGAGGTTGCATTGAAACTAAAATAATTTCTTTGTTTCTTTTCTTTGATTCTTTTATTAGAGAAACCATAGATCCTAATCCGGCACTATCAATGTATTGTACTTCAGAAAGATCCATAGAAATTATTTTTTGTCCTACAGTATCAAGGTGATCCATAACTTTTTGTTTAAAAGTTGCTGAATGATAAGCATCAATATCACCAACAATTTTTACAATAAAAGTTTTTTCCAGATCTTTAAAAGTTATAACGAAATCCATTTTCAATTCCCCCTTTTTTCTATATTTTGTAGATTAAGTATTTCCAATTGCTCTTTTTCAACATTAGCTGGAGCTCCAGATAAAAGATCACTTCCCGTAGCAGTTTTTGGAAATGCTATAACTTCTTTTATAGAAGTTTCTCCTGCCATAACAGCAACAAGCCTATCCAGACCTAACGCAGCTCCTGCATGTGGAGGAGGCCCGAATTTAAAGGCGTCAATTAGAAAGCCAAATTTGTCATTTATCTCGTTAACATCTAAACCTATTATTTCAAAAACTTTTCTCTGAATTTCCTGATCGTGTATTCTCACACTTCCACTAGCCATTTCATAACCATTAATAACTAAATCATAAGATTCAGAACATATCTTTAAAGGCTCATTCTCATATTTTTTTAAATCTTCAATAATAGGCATTGTAAAAGGATGATGTTCTGCTTGAATTCTGTTTTCTTCTTCATCAAAAGCAAACATAGGAAAATCAACAACCCATAAAAATTCAAATTCTTTTAAAGGTTTTTCATTTAACTCTCTTATTAAAGATGTTCTCAATTGACCTAAAGTTTTATTTACAGAATTTTTATCTCCTGCAATTATTAACATAACATCTTCATTATCTATTATACCATCTTTTATTAAATTATTTATTTCTTTTTCAGCTAATTTTTTTATAGAAGATTTTACATCATCGTTATTTTTAGAAATCCATATTAAACCATTAGCTCCAAACTCTTTTGCAGTATTTGTTAAATCATCATATTTTTTTCTTGAATATTCAGAAGCTTTATTTTTAATTATAAATCCTTTTAAAACACCGTTGTTATCAATAACCGATTTTAAGAAGTTTGCTTGAGTATCTTTAAAATATTCTGTTATATCTATTAATTCCATTCCGTATCTAGTATCAGGCTTATCAGAACCAAATTTATCCATAACTTCTGCATGTGTATATCTTTTAAAAGATTCATTTATTTCATAATTTAGAACATCTTTAAAAATATGTTTTATCATATTTTCAACAATAATCAAAATATCTTCTTTATCTACAAAAGAAGCTTCTAAATCTATTTGTGTAAATTCAGGCTGTCTGTCCGCTCTAAAATCCTCATCTCTGAAACATCTAGCAAATTGAAAATATCTATCAAATCCAGAAACCATAAGTAGTTGTTTAAATATTTGAGGACTTTGAGGTAAAGCGTAAAAATTTCCTTTTTTAAGTCTTGAAGGAACAATAAAATCACGAGCTCCTTCTGGGGTGGATTTTCCAAGATAAGGAGTTTCAATTTCTAAAAAGCTGAGATTCGATAAAAAGTTTCTCGTTGCTTGAATTACTTTGTGTCTTATTAAAAGGTTTCTTTGCATTTTTTCTTTTCTTAAATCAAGGAATCTATATTTTAATCTTAAATTTTCTGAAATTTCATCTTCTCTATTAACATATATAGGAGGTATTTCAGATTTAGATAATATTTCAAGTTCAGTTGCAAGAATTTCAACTGTACCTGTTTTCATATTTTCGTTTATAGCATCACCAGGTCTTTTATTTACAGTACCTTTAATAGAAACAGTATATTCCAGATTAAGATTTAAAGCTTTTTCATATAAATCTTTATTTTTTTCAGGATCAAAGAAAACTTGAGTTTTTCCATATCTATCTCTTATCAAAATAAATTTAATTCCGCCTAAATCTCTTATTCTGTCAACCCAACCGTTTAAAACAACTTCTTTTCCTATTAACTCTTCCGAAACTTCTCCACATGTATGCGTTCTTTTTAGCAAAATAAAAACACCTCCAAAGTTTTAATTATTTTTCACTACTATTTTACCATCTTTTATGGTAAAATAGTAGTATCTTATTTATAATTTTTATGGAGGTGTGACCGTGAAAAAGATTTTTTTAGTTTTAGTGTTATCTGTATTGCTTATATCAGTTGTTTTATCAAACACATTTAAAGATGTGCCTATAAATCACTGGGCGTATGAAGCAGTTCAAAGAATAGCTTCTATAGGAATAGTAGAAGGATATCCAGATGGAACTTTTAAAGGAATGGATCAGATTAATAGATATCAAATAACTTTGACTATTTCAAGAACTATTGATTATATTGAAACTGCTATGATTTCTCCTTTAACTACGAAACTTTCAGAAGTTGAAAAAAATTTAAATTCAATTTCTACGCAAATTAGTGCAGGGGCTTCTTCCTCACAAATTACAGAATTAAGAAATTCTTTGAATACTTTTTCAAACAAAATGACAACAGTAGAAAATACAATTTATGAACTTAGAAATTCATATGAATTGTTAGGATACGCTACGTCTAAAATTGATGAATTACAAAGAAGACTTGATCAAATGGAAACTCTTGTTATTGATATAGATAATAAAATGAATCAATTGTCAATAACAACACCTGGTGCCGATGCAGTAATATCTTTAAATGAAAAAATTGAAGAACTAAAAACTTCTCTTAATGAAACTGTTAGCTCTTCTGAAAGTTTAAAGAAAAGTATAGAAAATTTATCTTCAAAACAAGATACATTAACAAAAAGATTTGATGAATCAAACTTAAAAATAAATGATTTATCAACAAATTTTAACAACCTTAATGCTACTGTATTAGATTTATCAAGAAGTTATGTAACTCTAAATAATAAAGTTGATTCTTTGATTAGTGAAAATGCCGCAAACGTAACAATCACAAAATTTAACGAATTGAACGAAAAAGTTAATACTTTGAATTCAGCGGTTGAAGAAAATTTGACTAATTTATCTTCTTTAAGAGTTAGAGTCAATAATTTAGAAAGACTTTCAACTAATAATCAATCTGATATTGAAGCAATGGGTATTCTTATAAATCAATTGAATACAAAGATTGATTCAACTATTACAAAAAGTGAATTGAATGAAATAAGAGCGAAGTTAAATGCAGTTGAAGATAATACAAATGATATAATTAACAACAGAAGAGATATATTGAAAATTCAATCTGATTTTGATGTAATTCAAAATTCAGTTAACGCTTTATCTAATAAATTAGAAGAAACAAATACAAAAATAAGTCAAATACCTACTACGGAAGTACAGAAAAAAGGTGGAATAAGCTGGGAAACAGTATTAGTTTCTCTAGTTTTAAACGGAGTTGTTTTCGGAACAGTATATTTTTTCTTACAACAACAATAAATAATAAATAAAATAAACCCCCTCATCTTTTTTAGATATGGGGGTTTATAATTATATATTTCTTTTTAACAAAATTATTTCTACTCTGTCTGAAACATCTTCTGAACGATCAGCGATATCTCCTATTTGAAGAATTAAATCTTTTGCTTGAAGTTTTTCAGCAAGCTGAAGGTCTTTAGAATCAAAAATTTCTTTTAAAAGATTTTTTTCTACAATATCTTCTTCATGTTCGTATTGTTCAACTTCTTTTACATAATTTAAAGCTTTTTCAGTATTTTCAAACAAACTTTCTATAGCAATTCTTAAAGAATAAAAAGCTTTTTCAACAAGTTTTGTTTGAATTAGCATTTTTTCTTTTATTTCGGTATTTAAAAAAGGTTTTTGATAATATATAATTTCAGATACAGTTTGTGTTTTATTCATTATTTTATCTACATTTTCTATTAAACCTAAAAGGTCACCTCTAAAATTTGGTAAAAATGCTTTTGAATACATTTTGTTTTCTATTTGTTTTCTTTTTATATCAGCATTTCTTTCTATATCAGAGATTTCTTTGTCTACTTTTTCAAGTTCTTCCCAGTTTTCTTCTATATAAGCTTTAAAAACATCTTGAAGTTTTTTTATACCAAATTCTACAATATCTAAATGCTCTTTGAATGTTTCTATAATGTTTTCTTCTTTCTTTCCAAAAAAAAGTTTCAAAATATCACCTCCGTAAGAAATACAAATAAAATTGATGTAACTCCTGAAATTAAAGGTGTTCCGATCCAGCCAAAAATAATTCTTTTAATTATTTTAAAATTAAATGTTCTTGTACCTGTTACTATACCAATGCCAATAACAGCCCCAACAATAGCTTGAGAACTACTTACGGGAACACCCACTACTGAGTATATCCAAACGGTTAAAGAAGCAGAAAATATTGTTATCATTGAAGAAAAATGAGATAAATCAATTATTTTACTCCCTACAGTATACATAACTTTTTTTCCATAAGTTAATATTCCAAAAGCTATAGAAAGGCCACCTATTAAAGCTAAAATATTTACATTAAATAATCTTCCAACAAGAGCGCCTGTAACATTAGCAGTATTATTTGCTCCAAGTGCGTAAGAACCATAAATTCCAACAATCCACGTTAACATTTTTATAAAACGATCTTGATTTTGAATAGTTAAAACTTTTCTAAAAAAGAAAGAAATTACTTTATATAAAATTATAGAAAAAATAATGGCACCAATTGGTGTTCCTATCCAAGAAATCCCTATTTTTATCAAACCAGATGAATCTACAACACCTCTAAAAATACCAATCCCAACAATAGCACCAACAACGGCTTGAGTAGCAGAAGACGGAAGCCCCAAAAAAGTCATAGTTGTCATGGTTAGAGCTGCACAAAATAAAGCCATTGAAGAATGTATAAGGGATAAATTTGTTAAATTACCTAAAGTATTAAGACCTCTTGTCCCACCAATTAGAGCTCCCAAAACTACAAATATTGCGGCTATAATTGTTGCGTTTCTATATTTTATTAAACCACTTACAACCGGTGGACCAAAAAGGTTTGCAGCATCATTTGCACCTAAAGACCAACCCAAAAAAATAGCGGGTAAAATGTAAAACATAACTAAAACCTCCGAAATTAATATTTCTTAACATTTCTTAATGTTTTATCATTTTACCACATTCGTTTATATTATACAACTGTTTTTTTAATCAGTTGTAAGAAGTTAAAGCGTAGATTATTAAAACTTTTTTCAGACTCAATTTTTTGTGTGCTTATTACTTTAGAAAGTTGGAAAGGAAAACCATTTTAATAATACCCGTTTTTGATTTTAATGTAGTGTAACAGCCACGCGTTTTCTGCACGGCGTTACAGCACAGGCAAAAACATTCATCTTTTGCGTTAAACAATGGTTCAACGATTGCTCAACTACCGTTCAACTATCGTTTCCAAGGAGGCACGGCGTTACAGCATATATGACAACATAAATATTTTTATAGATAGTTTTAGGAAATACATTAAAACTAAATGCTTATAATAATGAAGTAGTAAATATTGGATAAAATAATTAGTTGGTTATCAGAAAATTGGTTAGTTGTTTAGAAAAAATGTTTTTTGATTTTAATGTAGTGTAACAGCCACGCGTTTTCTGCGAGGCCACTGAAAAAGTCCGATTTTCAAATTTTTATATACAACATATAGATTGCACCAAACAAAAAACACATTATAAAGTATAGCAAAAAATCAAATTTTGACTTTTTCAGTGGTCTCTTTTCTGCACGGCGTTACAGCATATATGACAATGTAGATATTTTATAGTTGATCTGAAATAACGTTAAAACAAGCATTTGTAATTAATTCCCCTCTTGAGGGGTGGCAACCGAAGGTTGACGGGGTGGACAGCTTTTTGTAATTGTTTTATTAGTTGGAATGTTGGAAAGAAAAATCGTTAAAAGCATATAATAATGAAGTGGTAAATATTGGATAAAATAAATCGCTCACAAGATCAAATT
>CAYZNB010000008.1:0-33425 GCA_964478535.1 uncultured Thermotogaceae bacterium | reverse complement strand
CAGATTTCTCCTCAAAAGAAAAACTCTTTTTCGTTCGAAATGACAAATCATTTAACTTTCTTTTATTATTTATAAGTTTCAACTTTTTATAATTGCCCACAAAAATTTACAGATAACCAAAAGATTATTAGTTTTTTATTAATTATGGTATAATTTATTAAAAATATTTTATTTTTATTTTCGTAATAATTGTGAGGTTTTAAAATAAAAAAAATTGATAGCAATAATGCATTAGAGTTATTTAATTATGATCATTTGATAGTAAAAATTGATATAAAAAAAATTATTAATTCTTTATACGAAGATAAAATTTTAGTTTATGGATTTGAAATAAATAATTATCCGATTGGCATTATTATTTTGCAGCAAGATTATAAAATTAATTGGAATATTATTTATTATTTTGTTCATAGAGATTACAGAAGAAAAGGTATTATGACTAATTTATTTAATGAATCAATCTCATATTTGAAAAAGAATAACACTAAAAAAATTTTTTTAGATTTTTACAATTCAAGAAATTTTTCTTACGAAATAGAGAGATTTTTAATTTCAAAAGGTTTTTTTAATATTAAATCAATAAAAAATATTTTTATTGTTGATGTCTCAAAAAATAATAAAGAAAAATTTTTAAAAATGATGACAGATAAATATATTAAATACACAAAAAATTTTGATAGCAAAAATATAAAAAACATTTTAGAATTAAATGATCAAGAAAAAGAAATATTTACTAATCAAAGAGGAAAAGAATTTAATTTAAATTTTTGCCCTTTAGAAATTTATAGTATAAAAAATAAGACTTACATAAATATTATTTATGAAAAAAATGATCCTGCTGCTTGGATAATAAATGAAAAATATGGTATTAATTCAATTTATTTGAACAGAATTTATGTAAAAAGAAAATATATTATGAAAGGTTATTTTATTTCTTTATTATATTATGCTATAAAAAATTATTCAGAAAATACCACAAAATTATTTTTTTATGTAAATAACGATAATTATAAAATGCTTAAAATCCTAAAAAAATTTGATGATTATATAATTTCAAAAGAGCAATGTGTAAAATATTTTAAAAACATATAGGAGATCTTATGAAAAAAATTATAATTGGAATTTCTTCTCTCTTCATCATATTAATAATATTTTTTTTAATTTTTAATTTATTAATTAAATCAAATACACAAAGATCTTCAAAAATAATAAAAATAGGATATGCTTATCCTTTTTCGTATGATGAACAGATAAAACTATCTTTGGGAATAGAATTAGCCATAAAAGAAATAAATGAAAAGGGTGGCGTTCGCGGGAAAAAAATAGAGCTAGTAAAAATAGATGATAATGCTGATGTTTCTACTGGAATGAGAGCTGCACAAAGTCTTGTAGATAATGAGGAAATATTAGCAGTTATTGGACATTTTAATTCAGGAGTTGCAAAAAGTACCATCCCAATTTATGAAGAGTACAATATGGTATTTATTGCTCCGGCAGCTACAGCTCCTGATATTATTAAACCTGAATATAATTATATTTTTAGAACAATACCAAATGATAAAATTACTATTGACTATCTAATTGAATATTTATATAACAATAATATAAGAAAAATAGCTATTTATTATAATAACGATGATTTTGGAATAGGAGTAGCAAATTCTGTAGAAAAAACTTCTAAAAAATATAATATTGAAATAGTTGATAGAACACATAATATCGATATAAATAATTTAGATAGAGTGTTAAATAGGTGGCGTGCTTTTGAATGCGAAGCTTTAATAATAGGTACATCTTTTAACGATTCCAAAGAATTGATAAAAAAAATAAAAGATCAAATCCCTGAACTTATTATAGCAGGAACATCTTCTTTAAATCATACTAATTTTATTGATTATTTAGAAAAATCATCTGAAAATTCTATTATTCCTACCCATTTTAATATAACCTCTTCAAAAAATTTAAACAAAATATTTTTAGAAAATTTCATTAAAAGTTATTCTACTGAACCTGATATGTTTGCTGCAATAGGTTACGATACAATAATGATTCTTAAAGATGCTATAGAAATATCCTTACAAAATAACAATCTTTCAAAGAAAGAACTAGCAAACCAACTAAGAAATTTAAGAAACAGAATTGGAGTAACAGGCACATTATATCGCTTTGAAAATGGCGAATTTTTAGGTGATAATATACATATAACTTATGTAAAAGATGGTGAATTTATTTATTTTGAATATTAACTTTTAGAAGCGGGGTTATAAAATGGAAAAAAACAAAAAAAATTCTCATAAAGAATCCTATAAACCTGTTGATTTAACAACTAAAGTAAGTTGGTTATTATTAATATCAATACTTATTTTAGTATCGGGAGTTATTTTTTGGAGTGTTTTTGGAGAAATACATATAACTGTACAAGCTCAAGGTGCATTAGTATCAAGCGGTGGTTTTACTCAACTTTTTTCAGCCGCAGAAGGAAGAATTTATAATATAGGAATTAGAGAAGGAGATTTAATTGAAAAAGGAGATATTATAGCAAGAGTAGATAAACCCGAATTAGTTAATAAAATTTTAAATTTGGAAGAAAAAATAAGTTATTTAGAAGATAATGAAATAAAAAAAGAATATGTAAAGTCTTTAGATAATTTGAAAAGAGAATTAAGAGAAGAGAGTTTTATAAGATCAAATGAAAATGGTGTGGTATCAGAATTATATATAAAAAACGGACAATTTGTAGAAAAAGGAGAAGAAATTTTAAAATTATCTAAAAGAGGGCAAAATGTTAAAGATTTAGTAGGGGTTTTTTATTTCCCAATTGAACAAGGAAGAAAAATTATTCCTGGAATGTCTGTAAAGATTGATCTTGTTAATATTAGTAAAGAAGAATATGGATATTTATTAGGTAGAGTAGAAAGAGTTTCTAATTTTCCGATTAACTCTCAATCAATTCAGGAATTTACTAATATTGAACAACTTGGAAATAATTTTGCAGATAAAATTGTTTTAGAGGTTATTGTAGATTTAATTCCTTCGACTGATACATATACAGGTTTTGTATGGACTACCGATAAAGGGCCTCCAATTATTATTCAACCTGGAAATATTGCTATTGGAAATTGTATTATTAAAAAGATAAAACCTATTCAGCTTATATTTCCTAATTTATAAAAGATAGGTGATTTATATTAAAAAAAATAAAATTTGTAAGACGCCTACTATCCTTCAAATTGAGGCCGTTGAATGCGGGGCAGTAAGTTTAGGAATTATTTTAGCTTATCATGGAAGATATGAACCTATTGAAGATTTACGCTACTCTTGTTCTGTTTCTAGAGATGGTAGTAATGCATTAAATATTTTAAAAGCTGCAAAAAATTATGGCCTTAATTCTAAAGGGTTAAAGTTAAATGCTAATAATTTAAAAAAAATAGATTCTCCTGCAATATTATTCTGGGGATTCAATCATTTTGTAGTTTTAGAAGGATATAAAAATGATCATTTTTATATCAATGATCCCGCTTCAGGGCACAAAAAAATTAATGAAAAAGATTTTTTAAATTTTTATTCTGGAGTTGTTTTAACTTTTGAAAAAACAAACAGTTTTCAAAAATCTAAAAAAAACGATAACACATTAAAATCTGTAAAAGAAATTATTTTTTCTAATGGAAAGAAAGTTATAATTTATCTTTTTTTATGCGGTTTTTTATTATCTTTTTTAGGAATTTTGATACCTACTTTTTCAAGAATATTTATTGATTCTATTTTAATTCCAAATAATGAAGAATGGTTAGTAAGTTTGATGACAGTAATGTTGATAACAGCCTTTTTTACAGGTGTTGTAATATGGATTAAAGATAAACTTTTATTAAAATTGGAAACAAAAATATCTGTAGATATAGCAAGTCAATTTTTCTATCAAATAATAAAGTTGCCGATAAAATTTTTTTCACAAAGGCAAGCGGGTACAGTTAGTGGAACGATGTCATCGGGTGATCAAATATCAAAAATAGCTTGTAAAAATATATTATTAGCTACAATTAATTTGATTTTTTCATCATTTTATTTAATAATGATGTTTTATTTTGATATACTATTATCCTTATTAGCTATTATTTTTACTTTATTAAATGTTTTTGCTGTTTTTTATTCTTCAAAAAAAATAAAAGAAGAATATCAAGTAGTCTTAAATGATGAGCTTAAATTATCGGCAATAGCTGTATCTGGTATCCAATCAATAGAAACTATTAAAGCAACGGGACAAGAAAATTCCTTTTTTTCTAAATTAGTAAATCAATATTCTAAATTACAAAATGTAATGTTTCAAATTACAAAAAAAGAATTATTTTTATCAAGTATTCCTCATTTTTCTCAATTTTTATCACTTGTTATGCTTATTTTAATAGGGGGTTTAAGAATAATTGATGGTTCAATGACAATTGGAGCATTTGTTGCTTTCAAAGCTTTAAATGCAAGTTTTTATATTCCTGTAAATAGGTTTGCTAACAGCATTGTTTCGATAAGAAAATTCGAAGCCGATAAAAAAAGATTAGATGATGTTCTTAATTATCCCAATGATGAATATTTAAATAGAGATGAAAATATTGAAGTTATTAAAGATAGATTAGATGGGAAAATAGAAATAAAAAATTTGACTTTTGGATATGACCCATTTTCCGAACCTTTAATAAATAATTTTAATTTAACTATAAAACCTTCGCAAAGAATTGCTTTAGTAGGATTATCTGGAAGTGGCAAAAGTACCTTAGGTAAATTAATTTCAGGATTATTACAACCATGGTCAGGCGAAATACTATTCGATTCTATTCCTTCAAATAAAATAGAAAAATATTTATTAACAAGTTCATTATCATATATAGAACAAGATGTTGTATTATTTGAAGGTACTATAAAAGAAAACATTACGTTATGGAATAAATATATAAGTGACGAAAATATTATAAGAGCCGCTAAAGATGCTTCTATTCATAAAGAAATCACTTCTTTGATAAACAATTATGATTATGAACTTCAAGAATTAGGAAGAAATTTAAGCGGAGGAATGCGTCAAAGAGTTGAAATAGCAAGATGTTTATCTAACAATCCTTCAATATTGATTATGGATGAAGCTACCAGTGCTCTTGACGCAAAAACAGAATTAGAGATTGATTTGAATATTAGAAAAAGAGGATGTACCTGCATTATAATTTCTCATAGATTAAGTACAATAAGAGATTGTGACGAAATTATCGTTTTGCAAAATGGGAAAGTAGTTGAAAGAGGAAAACACGAAGATTTATTAAAAAATAACGGCTTATATAATAATTTGATAGAGATGTGATAATAATATGAATACAAATAAAATCCATGAAAATATTATTGTAAAAATAAATAAATATTATACGGTGAAAAAAGGGCGAATAGATTTATTTACAGCTAAAATCAATAATCTTACTAATACTTATGAAAAATTTAATTATTTACAAAGCTTTAATCAAGGTCAAGGTTTTGGTTTTATATATTTGCCAAGCAATTATATAATAATTGCTAAAAAAATTAATAATTCTTCGATAATTCATGAAGAATTAAATAAAGATGATTTATATCTTATTAACCAAACAAATAAAGATATTAGTGAGTTTCTTAAACCAGAATATTATTATGAAACCACAATCGAAAATTTTATTTTTGAAGAATTATACGATAAACAAAAAGAAATAATAGAAAAATATATTATTAAAATAGAAAAAATCGAACAAGAGAATCTTAAAAATAATAGAAAAACAAAAAAATTAGATGAAATGATTTCTATTAAATCTAAAGAATTATTAGAATCTTTAGTAGAAGATAAAAAAAATAAAACAGAAAAATACTTAAAAAAAGATTCTAAAAATAGTTTAGTTGATTCTATTAATATTATATGCGATATTTTAAATATAAAAATCACAGAAGTTGACGATATAAATTTAAAAAATCAAAATAAAATATTAGATGATATGTCAAAGATATCAGGTTTTAAATACAGAAATTTTGAACTTGAAGAAAATTGGTGGAATAAAGATCTCGGTATATTTTTAGGATTAAACGAAAATAATGAATATATTGTTTTAATTTCCAAAGAAAACAATACTTATGAATGTATAAATACAACAAAAAAAATCAAATATATTGTCACAAAAAATAATCAACATACTATTCAAAGAAAAGGATATTATATTTATAAATCTTTTGAAAATAAAGAAATTAAATATTCGGATATTTTTAAGCATTCTTTATCAAATTTAAAATTAAAAAACATATTAAATATTTTAATTTTTGGATTTATTTCAGGGATTTTAAGTGCATTTATTCCCGTATTAATGGGATACGCCATTGAAAATCAAATAGTTTCAAGACAAGTAGAACAATTATTTGTTATAGTCGTGTTGATTTTTTCTTTGGGTATAACAGGACTATTATTCAATATAATAAAATCTATTTTAACTTCAAAAATTGAGTTTAAAATGGATATTAAAGCTCAAATAGCTCTCTGGGATAGATTAATAAAATTACCTCCATCTTTTTTTAGGAAATATACTTCAGGAGAAATCGGTAAAAAAGTGTTGAGTTTTTATCATATTAGAATGTTATTATCTAATATGATTTCTGAAACTTTTTTAACTGTAATTTTTTCAGTATTTTTTTTAATTGTGCTTTTTTTATACAGTACTAAACTTGCTTTAGTAGCGATTTTATTAACTTCTATAAATATTTTTATTACAATTTTAGTAGCATATTTTCAATTTAAGATAGGATATAAAAAATTAATGATTTCTGATAAATTATCTGGAAAGATATTGGAGATTATTTTAAGCGTATCAAAAATAAGACTTTCAGGATCAGAAAATAGAGCTTTTGAAAAAACTATAGAAAAATATGTAGATTTGAAAAATAAAGAAATTTTAGAAAAAAAGATTCAGATTTTCAACAATATTTTTATTAAAATAATGGGAATAGTAAGTTCTATTATAATTTTTTATCTAACTTTTAAATCTGAAAATTTAACAACCGGAAGCTTTATCGCGTTTAACAGTGCTTTTGTTTCATTTCAAATGTTAATTGTTGGATTATCAGAAAGCACTTTAATTCTTAGTTATGTATATTCCTTACTTAAAAATATAACTCCTATTTTAAAAGAAATTCCCGAAACAGATGAAAAAAAGCCAAGTGCTGGTTTAATTAAAGGAAGCATTGAATTTAATCATGTATTTTTTAAATATGAAACTAACGCTAATATGGTAATTAATGATATTTCATTTAAAATAAATGAAGGAGATTATATAGGTATAGTAGGGGCTTCTGGAAGCGGCAAATCAACTTTATTAAGATTAATATTAGGATTCGAAAAAATCAATTCAGGTAAAATTTATATTGGTCAAAAAGATTTAGATACAATTGATATTGGTAGTATTAGAAGTCAAATGGGCGTCGTATTACAAAATAGTCAATTGTTTTCTGGAAATATATTTACCAACATTTCCGGAAATAATTATGATATTTCTGAAGAAGAAGTATGGAAAGCTTGTGAACAATCTGGTATTAAATCAGATGTTGAGTCTTTTCCGATGGGCTTAAACACTTATATCGCTGATAATTCTTCTACTATTTCTGGGGGTCAAAAACAAAGGATATTAATTGCAAGAGCATTAGTAAAAAAGCCTAAAATACTTCTTTTTGACGAAGCTACAAGTGCTTTGGATAATATTACTCAAAAAATAGTGACAAATACTCTTAAATCTCTCAATTGTACAAGAGTTGTTATAGCTCATAGATTAAGTACTGTTAAAGAATGCGATAAAATTATTGTATTAGAAAAAGGAAATATTATTGAAATGGGGTCTTATAATGAATTAATAGCAAAGAAAGGATATTTTTTTGATTTAGTTAGTAGGCAATTAATTGGAAAAGTTTCTAATGAAAATCTTTAAATCAAGTTTTAATATTTATTATCTTTTGCTTTTAAACTTTTTTTGTTTTTAAGCATTGAATGATTTTCCTTACCAACTGACTCTAAATTATTATGAACCAACCTATTTTAAATAGAACTAAAATTATTTTCAAAATTTCTTTATGGAGGTGACCTTTATAACAACTGAATTAATGCAAATGCTCAAAGTAATTGAAGAAAAAATTGGTAAAGATTGGATGAAAGAGTTAGATAATGTTGATTCTTCTAAAGATTTAATTGAAAAAGCTGGTTCTTATAATATTTATTTATCCCAGGAATTATCAGATGAAGCTTATGATTTATTATTTTCACAAAAAGAATTATCAGATGAAGAACTTGCTATTATCGCTGGAGGAGCAACTTCTGCTGGAAAAAGCGATGATGGTAGTGGCCGACCTGTTTCTAACTAAATCATTTAAAAATATTGTTCAAAATTTCTTTATGGAGGTGATCTTAATGACTAATGAATTAATGCAAATGCTTAAAGTAATTGAAGAAAAAATTGGTAAAGATTGGATGAAAGAGTTAGATGACGTTGATTCTCCTGAAGATTTAATTGAAAAAGCTGATTCTTATAATATTTATTTATCTCAAGAATTGGCCGAAGAAGCTTATGATTTGTTATTTTCTCAAAAAGAATTATCTGAAGAAGAACTTGCTAATATCGCTGGAGGATTTTTAGATACGGGAAAAGACGGGGACAACGGTGGCGGCGGCGGAAATGATGGCGGCGGTGATGATGACAACGGCGGTGGAGGTCCCGGTTCTATAAAGTGGACCTAATGATACAAATGATAAATCATTTATTTTTAACACTCTTTTCTTTAAAACTTTTGTTCAAATATTTTTATTAAATAAATTGAGATTATTTAATTATGGACGATCACATCGAATCGTCCATATATTTTTTTTCAATCTCTAAAATAATGCTTAAAAATGCTCTAATTTTAATAATATTATCACATTTTTCTATTTTTTCGTGTAAATTTTTAAAAAAATTCTCAGTAATTTCAACTTTTTCTTTATTGTTAAGTTTCGATAAAATTTTTTCTTTTTTACTACAAAGAGTATCAAGAGTAAGTTTTTTTATGCTTAAAACTTCTTTATCAATAAAATCATCTATATTCTGTTTTAACATATTTATCTCTCTAATTCTTTTATAGGGAGCTTCATCTTCAAGAATTTCTTTTAATATTTCAATTTCTTTTTTTATAAAATTTACATTTACAAAATCCTCAATTTCATTTATAGTCTCATATAAATCTTTGCCCTTATCAAAAATTTTTTTTAGGTAATTGTTCTCTTTAAAGAAATCTAAAATAATTTCTGAATCGTCTTTCCATTTTAAAATAATTTCTTTTTTATCGCAAATTAATTTTAAAAAAGTTTCTTTTTCAGACTCTTTTAATATATCTGAAAATATATCAATACTATTATTTAAAAATTTTATTCCAGGATAATTAAATTTTTTAGCTTTATTTCTATTTTCTTCAAGATTATCCAAAATTGTCTGAAATAGATTAATAAAAATTTCTTTTAAATTACTTTCATTTTCTATATTAACAGTTTCGTTTGTTAATTCATGAAACAATATTTTTAAATCATTTTTTTCATAAGTAGAAAAAATTTTAACTTTTCTTATAAAAATATTTTTATGTTCTTTTTTCAAAAAAAGTTTTTCAAAATCTTTTTCAATATCTATATCAAAAGAAATTTTATTTTCTTTATATAAAGTCAAAAGACAAAAAATAACATCATAAACAGACCAACCATATGGTTTTTTAGAATATCTTTCCACAATTAAAAATAAAGGAAACTTTTCATCTTTAAAATTTATTTTAATAAACTTTGCCATATCTTCAACAGATTTTGAATTTTTATTTATCATAAGATTTGATTTCAAATATTCTAAAAGATCATTTTTACTTAAATTTTCTTCAATATCAGATAAGTGACTATATACATCTTCTATTAAAATAAAAAAAGCTTTTTTCATTTTTTCTTTTGCAAAACTTCCTGAAACGTTTATATTTTCTCCGTTAATATAAAAATCACTATTTTTTATGCTTTTTTCAATGTAAGACAAAACTCTATTTTTTCTAACTATTAATTCATCATATTTTTGAGAAAAAAAACTCTGTAATTCGGAATTAATTTTTTTATGATCTTTAATCAAAATATATTTTTCAATTTTCAAATAATTTTCGATTTCATCATAAAAATTATAATTTTTATCCATGTTTACAAATAATGTAGAAGGATGTTTCATTGATTTTTTTAATAATTCTTCTTTTGAAATATCAAAATTGATTAAACAAATAGAAATTTCAGCTTTTAAATTATGTGAAATATCATTAATAAATTTATTGTAAGAAAATTCATAATTCTTTTTATACTTAATCTTTTTATTTTGAAAAATATCTTCAAATACAATTTTTTCAATTTCTTTTTCGATAATTTCTTTTTCAATTTTAATTTTTTTTATTTCACGAATCATATTTTGTTCGTTCAAATCGAGAAAATTAAATTCTTCACCATTTTTTTCAACAAATATTAAATCAGACAATCTTTCAAGACTATCTTTTACTTTATTTTTTAATTCAAATTTATCTTGATAAATATCTTCTATTACTAAGATAGCAATATTTTGAACAGTTGAAGGAATATCTCTAACATATTTTAGAAGAAACACTGCTTTTAAAACAACAATATCAAAATCTGTAATTTCTGAATGTTTTTGAAGATTTTTAAAAACAGCTTTTATTGAACTATTAAGAAATTTTTCTATATAATCAAAAAACACGTAAAAAGGAACAAAAGATAAAATATCTTTATCTTTAAATTTTATTAAAGCATCTTGAAATGCTGATATCATAGATCTTTCACCATGCGAAAAATATTTTTCGGAAACATTATGAAACTTTATCTCCTCAAATATTTTTTGCAAAAGTATAACTTGATACGAAACAAAAGGGAAAAAATTAACGAAGTCATTTTTTGAATTAAAATTATCGTTATAAAGCTTATTGGAATCTTTAAATTCAAATAAATTTTTTAAAGACACTTTGGTCTCTTTAAAAGTTTTTATTAAAACATCATTAACTTCTTCTTTTTTTTCTAAAATACGTTTTTTAATTATCTCTCCAACGTCTATTGAAGAAAAAGTAAATCTTAATTTAAATCTCGATTGAATTTTTGAAAAATCTTGATTTTGTTTAGATGTCATTTTCTTCAAATCTTCTTGTGCAGTAACAATTACCCAACATTTGCCTTGACAGTTAATAGATATTTCTTCAATTAAAGTTTGAAGATTAAGCATGGTATTTAAATCGTTTCCAATATATTGACCAATTTCATCAACTAAAAATACTAATTTAAAATTTTTATCTTTTTTTTCAACAAAATTTTTTAATTCATATGAAAAAGATTTTATCGATAATTGTTTTTCAATATCTTCAAACTTAAATTGATCTTCAGCTTCTTTTGATAAGTTTAAAACCTTTCCTAAAATTTTTTTTATGAGAGGTTTATTAAAATAAAAATCATTTCTTCCTCTTTTCTCCCAATCTTCTTTTGTCAATTCATAATACTTGATTTTAAAGTCTTCAAATTTATTCTTTTCCCATAAATAATACTCTAATTCTGTAATTAATTCATCATCACCGTACAAACCTAAATGTTTATGAAATACTTTTCTAAAAATTTTTACAATAGGTTCTTTTTCATTATTTTTATTTATTATGCTTTCAGAATCTATGTTAAATAAAATTGTTTCATTATTCATTTTTAATAAAAGATCAAAAATATCAGACTTTTTTTCAGATAGTTTATCTTTTAAAATATCACAAACTTTCTTTTCATTAAAAGTTTCATTAGAAATCAAATATGATAATATTTTTAAAAAATGCGATTTTCCAGAACCAAAAAATCCCGATATCCATACACCTATATTTTCAGTTGCTTTTTGTGAATAAAAAGAATTTAAAAATTCTTCTAAACATAAATAAATTTCTTTAGTTATTACATATTCGTCTAATTCAATATAATTTTTTTTATCTTCTAATTTAATAACCGCTTCAATATGACGTTCAATATCTCTTTTTAAAATATTTTTTAATTTCATAACATCCTCCCAAAAAACTTCTTAATATCATACAATATTCTATCTTTCATTATACCATAATTATTTTTAAGAAAACCATAATATTCCTACAATTGACATAATGTCAATTAAAAATTGAAAAAATTTTTTATATGTATTAGAATATTTATAAGGCCAAATACAAAAACCAGTATTCAAAAATCTTTTAAACCCCCTCTTATATTTAAGAGGGGCCTTTAAAGTTTTATAAAATAATTTTAATTGGAGGGATAATCTGTGAAAAAAATTTTTTTAGTATCAATTATCTTTGTATTTATTTTTTTAATTAGTTCTTGTAGTTCAGATTTTAAAAAACCAGAAGGCACATTGTTCAACCTCGAAATGAAAAATGAAACAACGCTTGAATCTCCATCAAAAGAAGGAAATATTGAAGTTCATACATTTTATTATGCGGGAGATTATAATCCTAGAAGAAAGGAATATTCTTTAGATAATTTATCTGTAATTACAGATAATGTAGACATATCTTTTTTAACAAATCAAATAGATAAAAAATTATGGGGTTTTGATTCTTCTAATGTGCCTTTAAATGGTATAGTATATTACCCAAATTACAATGGAAGGTTTCCTGTAGTGTTATGTGTACATGGAAATGCAAATCCTGAAATCCCTTCAGAATTCGGATATGATTATTTGGGAAAATTAATGGCTTCAAGAGGAATAATATTTGTATCAATAGATGAAACTTTTTTAAACGGAAGAATATTTAATGAAAACGATGCAAGAGGATATTTGTTGTTAAAACATGCTCAAGAAATTTTAAGTTGGAATAATGATGAGACTAATCCATTATATAATAAAATAGATACAGAAAATATTGCTTTAATAGGACATTCAAGGGGCGGTGAAGCTGTTGCGATAGCAGCAGTGTTCAACAAATTGAGCAGATATCCAGATGATGGGAATTTTGAATTTGATTTTAATCTTCCATTAAAAGCGATTATATCAATTGCTCCGGTTGAAGGTCAATACAGACCATCTAACAAAAGAACTTCACCAGATTATTTAAATCACCTTTTAATTCATGGTTCACAAGATGGTGACGTATATCAGTTTATGGGTTTGAATTATTTTCACAGAAATTATCCATTGCCCGGAATTATAAAAAGCTCTTATTGGATATACGGAGCAAATCATGCTCAATTTAATACGATATGGGGAAAAAATGAAGATCCAATGCCTTCTTTTGCTAAAAATCTTTTATCTTTTGAAGATCAACTTGAAATAGCAAAAATTTTAATCACGGGATTTGTTGAAATGTCATTTGGAATTAATCCTGAATACGAAAAAATATTTACAGATTATAAAAATACACTAAATTGGTTACCCGAAACTTATTATATACACTCTTATTTAAAAGGTGATGAAACTATAATAGCCGATTTTCAGAAAAATATAGATATAGAAACGACATATGATAATAACTGGAAAATAAATGCAATTAATTTTGATAAATGGTATGAAAATAGAAGCGATATACACAATAGTTTTTCAGAAGGCCCCGAAAATTACTCAGTATATTTAGATTGGGATTTAAAATCAAACGATGAAAATGATGAAGAATCTGAAATAAAAATACCTGAATTTAGAATAATAAAAAATTCTGAAAAATCTTTTTATGCAAATTATCTTGCTTTTGACTTGTTGGTATTGAATATTGAAGAAGATTACTTAAATTTTTCAATTGAAATTAAGACAAAAAATGAAACTTTAAACTTTATCTTAGATGATTATTACAAGATAACAAAAACTCCTGTAGTAAACGTTTTTCCGTTAAGTATCTCTAGAAGAAATATTTTTAAAAGTATTATAATACCTATTGAAAAGTCTGTTCAAATTGAAGAAATTAATTTTGTTTTTGATAGAACTGAAAAAGGCTTTATAACTCTTGATAACATAAGAATTGGAGGAAAATAATATGAAAAAAATTTTGATACTATCCTTTGTTTTAATAATCTCTTTATCAGTTTTTTCGAATATAACTTTAAGTTACCCTTTAAGATTTGATTATAATTTAGAAAATGTAACTCTTTATAACTATTCAAATTATTATTTGCTTATAAAAGAAAAACAGACGAATATAAAAGTTGGTTTATTATTTGAAAATGAAGTGAAAAATAAAATATCCATATCAGAAAATGCTTTTGAAAATCTTAATCACCCTAAAGATACTTTAGTGTACGGTATAAAAAGTTCGATAAATCAAATATTATTGGGAGATAAACGCTTTGATAATTATTATTTAGATTTGGGAATAGGTATGGAAAACGCTTTTTTAGAAAGAGAAAATTTTTCTATATTCAACTCTTATCACAATTTATCAACTAAATTAGAATTCTCTGCAAAAGATAATTCTGTTTTTTATTTGAAAAATATTAACTTTGTTGCCGAAGCAAAAAAAGGGTTGTATTGGGAAAATGAAGAAATTAATTTTTATTCAAATTTTAATGTTGACTTGAATTTTAATTATTCTTTGTATAATCATATTTTGTTAAAAAATAATTTTAAATTAGGATTAACTAATAATAGTAATAGTCTTCCAAATTATTTTAAAGACCCTTATTTCATGAGAGGTTCATATTCAAGTTATTCTGAAAATGTGAATGTATTTAATTCGAGTGAAATAAGCTTATATTTTCAAAATAGAAACTTATTTCATAATCTTTTTGAAATAGGAGTATTTAACGATCTTTATTATGGAAATGATGAATATTCATTAAATAAATCCAATTTTGCTGGAATAACAGGAGTATTTTTAAGATATTCTGCAAAAACATTTTTATCTGGAAGAACTTCTGTTGAAGCTGGAATAGGAAAAAATTATAAAATAAAAGAGTCATTTTCTGAATCTTTTGAAGATAAATACATACCTTATATTTCATTTAAGGCAGATTTTAATTTTATTTCAGCAATATTCGCAGCTTTATTTTTCTTTTAAAAATCAAAACGCCCTTAAAAGGGCGTTTTTTAAATTTCATAAATATTTTTTATAATATCTTCTATATCAGGATCTTCGACTTTAAAATCTTCTATATCAAAATGTTGGAAAAATTCTTTTGCAATATCCGCAGTCTTTTTATCAGCATCAACAATAATTTCTATTCTGTTTGCTTCTTGATCATATACGGCATTGTATTTTTTAATTAAAAAGTCATTTGATGAATTCATACTGTTCTCTTTCAAAGAAATTTTCAATATAGTTGGAATTTTTGTTATAGTATTTAATCCTTTCATTGTACCTTTATAAACAACAGTTCCTTTGTTGATAATTAAAATCTCTTTACATAAAACTTCTATATCATCTAAATCATGAGTCGTTAAAAAAATAGTTTTACCCTTTTCGTTAAGCTCTTTTAAAAAATTTAAAACTTTGTGTTTAGTAACAATATCAAGACCTATTGTAGGTTCATCTAAAAATAAAATTTCAGGATCATGAATCATTGAAGCTCCAATTTCAGCACGCATTCTTTGGCCTAAACTTAATTGCCTTACAGGTTGAGTCAAAATCTCTTTAAGGTTCAGTTTTTCAATTATATAAGAAAGATTATTTTTATATTTTTTTTCGTCAATTTTATAAATGCCTTTTAAAAGATTATAAGTATCTATAACAGGTAAATCCCACCACATCTGAGTTTTCTGACCAAAAACGACTCCAATATTTTTTACATATTTTTTTCTTTGTTTGTAGGGTATATATTCTCCAACTTTAACCTCACCAGAATCTGGAGTCATTATGCCTGAAATAATCTTTATTGTTGTAGATTTTCCAGCTCCATTAGGGCCTATATAGCCTAAAAATTCACCTTTTTCAACTTTAAAATTTATTTTATCCAAAGCCTTGATAATTTTTTTCTCTCTTTTTAAAAACTTTTTACCATACACTATATAATTTTTTTCAAGATTTTCAACAGTTATATAAGACATATATACCTCCTCAAGTTCCGCTACTTCTGTATTTTTTCGTTCCATAAGACCAAAAACAAAGTGCAAAAGGAACTATTAAAATTATAGCCATTAATGGTGCAAATAAAAATAATACGTTTTCGCTCTTTTTAGTAATAAAAAGAATCGGATAATAAGCAGATGTTGAAAATGGAATAATAAAAGTCAACAAAAACTTTATAAATTGATTATAAATTTCAAGAGGAAAAGATGCTGCTACACGTGTAGAATAAAATGCCAGAACCACTATATCTTTATTCTTACCTGTCCAAAATGCAATTGTAGCTAAAATCACATTAATTGAAACCGTTATAATAAAAGATGAAAATAATAATAGCCCATACAACAACAAAAAATATTTATTCTCATGAAGATTAGAATTAGCAATCCCAAAAATACCTACTGCAAGACTTTGAATAATTATCCCTATTCTTCTTAAATCAAATCTTTGAATCATAACATGAAGCAAAGTAGAAATTGGTCTTATTAAAAGAGCATCAAATTTTCCTGTTATTATAAGATCTTCAAAATTATCTAACCCATTGAAAAATAATCTGTAACTTCCAAACCCAAATTCTATTATCGAATAAATAATTGCCACTTCGTATAAAGTCCAATCAAGTATATTTTCAAATTTTAATAATAGAATTGCTATTAAAAGAAAATCACTGAAAATAGTTAACCCAGAAACTAAAGAACTAATAATAAAATTTGCCTTATATTGCATCTGCGACTTTATACTCGCCTTTAATAAAATAAAAAATAAATTCATTTTATCCCCCCTGAATATTTATTTTTTTAATTACTTTTTCAGAAAGAATATAAGCAGACGTTCCTAAAACTAAAATCCAAAAAAATTGAATATAAAAACCTTTTAAGAAATCAAAATTTCCAAGATAAATACTACCAGAGATATAACTTGTACAAGCAAAAGGAGTGTAAGGAAATATCCTGCTTATAAAACCAGGGAAAAATTCTGCGGGTATAAAAAAACCTCCCAATATATTCATAAAAAAATAATACAAACCTTGAGCCGCAGAAAAATCAAAGAACTTGACAGCCCACAAACCTACAAAATAATTCAAGAAAAAAGCAACTAAAAAAGCATTTGATAAACTTATAAAGTAAGGAAGAATCTGTGAAGGTTCAGGAAGATATGTACCTAATAGCAAAACACTTAAAATATAAATAGGAATAGAACGATAAAGAAAATTATAACAAACGTGACCTAAAGTTTCAAAAAAACTGTAATACATAATATTAAATGGTCTTAAAATCTGAAAAACAATAGAACCATCACGTACTTTTTCTGGTAAAAAACAACCATAAGGAAGAAACATAGAAACCCATAATGCCGCTTGATTAACCATTACATAAGTAACCATTTTTCCGCTTTCATCAGAATCTTTCAATACTGCTCGCCATATACTCGCATAAATATAACCAAATATAAAACTTCCAACAGTATTTAAAATATGATTCGAAAGATAAATTTTGTTACGGTTAAAAGCATTTCTGGCAATCGAAAAACCATACAAAATAAAATCCACCTCCTAACAAAAAGTTAAAAAGCTTGATTTAAAGGAACTAAACACCATGAAAAGTGGTAATGAGAGAGTTTTAATTTTACAATAAAATTATTTCAAAAAAATTAATTATAAGTAAAAATTACATCAGGTTTTATTTTTTAAAAATATTTAATTTTTCTGAATAAAATAAGGTTAAATGATAATTTATATACAAATAAAGAAAATTGAATTAATAAATATTTTTGAAACAATCATGCGCGCAATATTCATAATAACGAAAACAATTTAACATTATGAAGTTGTATAATTTAAAAGAAACATTATATTAAATAAAAAGTTAATTTATAAATACATTTTCAAAATTCAGGGGGTGATTTTATGAAAAAAGTTATTCTTATTTTTGTTTTATGCTTGTTCGTAATAACCATATTTCCTTTTAGAATAAGTGCTCTTGGTGGTATGGAAATTAGCGGCAGAAACAGAATGTACGGAGGGTTAAGTGTAGGTCTTTTAAGTTTTCCAATAGGTATTTTAGCAGATGTGTATTTACCTCTTAGTTCTTTAGAAACGATCGAGCAAGAAATTGAAGAAGCTCGTTTTGTTGAAGTAAACCCATATCTCGCTTTAACTATTCCGATTTTTACAACAAAAATTTACGCTGCAGTTGCTCCTATTTTTATCTTTGATATCGAACAACTTGGATTCAGTTTTTTTAATGACTGGGTTAAATTAAAAGCAGGAATGCAATTTGGTAAAGGTCTTGTTTTATTTATTGAGGGTATGACTTCTTTAAACTTTGACTTTGAACTTTCAGGAAACTATGCTGTACAATTAGGCATAGGACTCGGTTTTTAGGGGGCGATGATTATGAAAAAAAGAATATTAACAATTTTTTCAGTTCTATTTCTAATGTTATTTTTAGTTTCTTGTGTTGATTTACAAATTACTAGTTCAATAGTTCCAGATGATAGCGATGCGTTTGACTTAACCGAAATACAGAAAATCAATTGGGGAAACAACTTCATGATTTCAGCAAATATAGATAAAAGCGTTTATCTGACACCACTAACGATTGATGATTATATAAGAATGAGAGTTAGTATTTCAGATAGTACGGTTGATTTAACAAATGCTGATTTGTATATTTTTGAAGACGGAAATAAAAAAGGATTTGTAATAGATAAACTTTCTACTATTCGTTCTAAAATTGATATTGTAATTATTCTTGATACTACAGGAAGTATGGGTGGAGCTATAACCGGTGTGAAAAATAGCATTATTGCGTTTGCCGAATTTCTAAATGATTCAGGCCTTGATGTAAGATTAGCCATAATTCCATATGACGATTATGCACCTGCAAACGATATAACTATAGATGGAAATACCCGCACATGGTTAAATCTTTCTTCTCCTGCAGATGCAAGTGTTTATGCTAATAAATTATATGCTTCTGGTGGGGCTGGAACTCCTGAAAATTCTTATGAAGGATTTATATTTGCCTGGAATGAACTTTCTTGGAGAGATCGCTCTGAAAAAATATTTATTAATATTACAGATGCGCCTTCTCATTATTTTGAAGACGGACAATCCGATTCCGGAAGAAGTCACACTGAATGGAAAACAAAAGCAGAAGTATTATCTTTAATAAGAGGGAAAGGAGTTATCCATACTGTTTTAACTGGATACATGTTTAACGCAACACAAACAGATTTCTCTAATCCTGGGGATGCTAGAAGTTTATCTGTAGATACTGGTGGAATGATTCTTTATGAACCTTCTGGAAATGTTGATTTAACTACTGTAGGTATTGCAGAATCAATTGTAAATTCTTATATTTTAACATTTAAGAGCACTTCATCAAGCGAAAATCATGAAATTGAATTATTTGTAAAAGATGGTGAAAAAGAAGGAAAATTGATTTTACAACAAGTCGAATATTAAAAAAAAGGACTCTTAAAAGAGTCCTTTTTTTATACAAACTTAGTAAAAATCTCTATCCATTTAGAGCGAATGGTTATTTGGCTTTTAATCCGAATGTTTTTCCCAAAGCATCGATATATCTTTTGAATATTTTTTGAAAATCTCTAATATCTGGGGATTAAAATGATTTTTATTAGTTCTTCTTCCATTACCTGTAATAATTTCAAAAGCTTCTTCATGAGAATAAGCTTTTTTATATGATCTGATTGAACGGAGTGCGTCATAAACATCCACTATAGAAACAATTTGAGCCTCAATTGGTATTTCTTCGCCTTTTAATCCGATCGGATAACCTGTTCCGTCAAATTTTTCATGATGATATAAAGCAATTTTTAAAGCTGTTTCAAAACGTTCATCCTCAGCCAGCAATTTTTTTGCATCAATTGTATGATTTTTCATTATTTCCCATTCTTCTGCTGTAAGTTTATCTGGTTTTTTCAAAATAGTAATGGGTGTGAAAATTTTTCCTATATCATGCAAAGGGGCAAAGTCTCTTATCTCGTTAGCAATTTTTTCTGATAAGTTTAACTTTTTCGCAAAAAATTCTGCCATTATACCAACACGTATAATATGATTCCCTGTTTCATCGTCATGAGCTTCTGCAACTGTAGCAAGTTTGTTAGAAAAATTTCTATAAGATTCTCTAATCTGATCCCCATAATCTTTTGAAAAAAGATATAATTTTATAAATCTTGAAAAAAATTCTGCAAATTTTAAAGTTTCTTTAGAAAAATAAGAATCTTTTCTTTTAATATGTAAAGTCATGCTTCCATAAAATTTATCTTCAGTAAAAATTGGAATATACAAAGTACTTTTGGGTTTTTTCAATAATTCTCCTAAAACTTTTTCTTGTTTTTCTGAAATTAATGATGAATTAATTGTTTTTATTTTATTTGTAGGATTAACTATTTGAATTTCTTTTTGAGGAATATAAGCATTACTGTCTATTTTTAAATCATTCAATTCTTTTATATCATAATTTTTTGAAGCAATAAAATCAAAATATTTCCCTTCTATTTTCAATAATAATCCGCCATCAGCTTCAGGAATAAAATCAAAAAGTGAATTAAATGTTTTTATAAGAATTTCATCTTTTAAAGAATATTCGTTAAACCCTAAAGTTAGATCTAAAATCTTATTCATTTTATTTATTAACACTTCATTATTTTGATAAGCATAAGTTAAATCTTCTGAATACGCTTCAAGTTGCTCAAAACTCGAGTTAATTTCTTCCATCATTTTTAAATAATTTTTTGAAACTAAGTCTATTTCTTCAATTTTTGATTCATTATATATTACTTCTGAAAATTTATTTTCTCTATAATTTTCCATATCTTTAATTATAGTTGTCAATTCTTTAATGGGAGCTTCTATAGATTTTAATGTTTTTTTTCTATACCATGAAGAAATTAAAATCATTAACAAAAAAAATGATAAAATCAAAAAATATGAATAAATAAAGTTATTTTCATGCGTTTCTAAAATTAAATACTTATATTCAAGTCCATAAGGAGAAGGTATTGCATAATAAAATTTATACCCTTTAAAAATATCATATTCATATACAAGGTCTTTTGTTCTTTTAGATTCTATAAACTTTTCTGCATCTTTTTTTTCAATAACATAATTTTTATCAATAAGCGCTATATAATATGAACTTAAAATATTAAAATATTTGAATTTATCCTCGAACTCATTGCATATTTCGACTAAAAAATTATCTAAATTCGCAAAAGAAATTCCAAGCTGAAAAATTTCTCCATTATCAAGCTTTAAATAAGCATATAGTCTATTTATTCCTGTAGTCGTTTCCTCTGCAATAGCTTCTTCTTTTATTTCTCCTGGGGATAAATTTTTAAGTCTATTCCAAAATTGTTTATACACAGAAATATTCAACCCAATATCTTTATCAAAATCTGACTCATATATTATTCCAGAAGAATTTATTAAATAATAATTTATTTTATCTGATTTTAAATATTTAAAATCAGAGTTTCTTATTTCTTCTTTTAGCTCATCCATAAAATTAATAATATCAAAATTATCTTTATTATATTTTTCATAAAAAATATTTAAATGTTTGGAAAGAAAATTATTATAATAGATTTCTGAATAATTAAAAAAATAGTCCATTTTGAGAGTAATATAATTAACCGCTTGTTTTGTTTCGCTAAATTTTGCATTTTTTATTGCGGTATAATTAAGAAAAGTGAAAATTATAAAAATTATAAAAAAAATGATAATACTCAAAAAAGTTATCTTTTTCAGCTTATTATTAATAAAGTTGTTTAAAGAATTTTTTTGCATAAAGACTCCTAAAGTTAAGATTTGGTTAATTAGGATGCGTGATTAATAAAAAAGAGAACTTTTTCTACAATCAAATTAACCTTTTTTTCTTATATTATAACAAATTTTTTTAAATAAAAAAAGAAGAAAATTAAAGAATTTAAAATAGCGTGATTGTGAGATGGAAAAAAATGAAAAAAATCGTTAATTTTTTTCTGTCAGATTTATATAATAAAAATATAAAATTTCGATAATTTGAATTTATTAAAAATTTATGTTAAAATATAAAGACATTATACATAACGGGGAGGATAAAAATGAAAAGAATTTTCGTTTTATTTCTTATTTTAAGCATTACTTTGTTTTCTTTTGGAAACACGATTAAATATTTTACTGTATTACATACTAATGATGAACATTCTTCGTTAGTACCAACACCGCCTTTAGATAATCACTCCACTTTAGAAAATCCAACTCTCGGTGGTTTTTCAAGATTGAGTAGTCTCGTAAATTCTGTAAGAAAGACAAATGAAAATGTTCTTTTACTTTCAGGTGGAGATTATATAGGGGGTCCTGCTTTTGCATGGCTTACTTTGTATGGATATTCTTCAGAAATTTCATTAATGCAAAAAATAGGATATGATGCAGTTACAATTGGAAATCATGAATATGATTATGGTCCGGATATTCTTGCAAAATATTATAAAACAGCTGGTTATCCTCATGCACATAACAAAACCGCAGTTATTGCAAGTAATACTGTTATTCCTGAAGGACATCCTTTAAATGATGTTGAAATAAAAAATACACATATAAAAGTTTTAGATAATGGTTTGAAAATAGGAATTTTTGGATTAATGGGAAAAGATGCAGAAAGAGTCGCCCCATATGCAGAACCTATAACTTTTGCTAATAGAGTTGAAACGGCGAAAAAATCGGTTGAAGCCTTAAGAAAAGAAAATGTGGACATAATAATTTTATTAGGTCATACAGGATATGCTGAAGATGAAGAACTTGTAAAAGAAGTGGATGGAATTGATTTAATAATTTCAGGACACAGTCATACAAAAAGATTTGAACCATTAATTGTTAATGATACCATAATTGTTCAAGCTGGTTCTTATTTACAATATGTAGGTTATCTTGATTTAGCTTATGATACTGAAACAAAAAAATTATCTATTATGAATGGAGAAAAACCATTTTTAATTCCTTTAGATTATACTATTGCACCTGATCCTGTAATTGAAAAAGAAATAGCTTATTACACTGAAAGATTAAACGGAATAGTTTCAGATTTAACTATGAACAGATTTAATTCAATTTATGATATAGTAGCTTATTCAGATTTTGAAGTAACTAATCAACCAAGATTGCAAGAAAGCCCTTTTGGAAACTTTGTTGCTGATGCAATGAGATTTGGAGTAGAAAATGCCACTGGAAAAAAAGTTGATTTAGCAGTACAGGCTAATGGTGTAATAAGAGGTGCAATGACACCTGGTCAAATGGATTTTTCTAAAGGAAAAATTTCTTTTTATGATATTGTCGAATTAGTAGGATTAGGTTTTGGACCCGAATACAGCCCGGGTTATCCATTAATTTCAGTATATCTTACCGGAGAAGAAATTAGAAAAGTGATGGAGATTTCAATACTTTTATGCGAATTTTATGGAAATACTTATTTTTTACAATATTCAGGAGCATCTCTCGAATACAGTGCTGATAGAACGTTCTTATTTAAAATTCCTTTTACTAATACAAGGGTTCCTTCTACAAAATCTGTTACAGATGCAAAGTTATTCACAGGAACGGGAATTCAAAATGATGAAGATATGATAAATTTAAAGAAAAATGATCAAAAGCTCTATCATGTAGTTACAGATTACTATTTAGCAGCATTTTTACCTTTTGTTGGAGAGGTATTGCCTTCTCTCGGTTTAGTTCTTAAAAATGAGCATGGTGAAGAGGTTGAAGATATTGAAGATTTAATAATTTATAATAATAATATGGAGTACAAAGTATGGCAAGCAGTTCTTGAATATGCTGCAGATCAACAAGAAATTGATGGTAAAAATTACATTTTAGATTATTACAACACAACTGCTGATAGAATCGTTCAAAAGAAAGCATTGCCAGTATTATTTTGGCCAGTTGTAGGAATTGGAGCAGCTGCAGCTGCAGGTTTATTTTTTCTTTTAAGTAAATAATAAAAAATCCCGCTTTTGCGGGATTTTTTATAATGTTTCAAACCATTCTTCATAAAATCTCAAATAAACTAATTCTAAATATGCTAAAGTATATACATAAGATCCTCTTAAACTCAACAAATCCCAATGAGAAAAATATGTTTCTTCTACTTCTAAATTAGAATTCCAATCATTTCCTAAATACCATCTTGAAATTATACTAAAATTCCTTCTATCTCTTAAATCATTACCTATATGATCATGTCCACCAGCATACCCTGTAGAATTTTTTAAAAAATCCGCATCTATAAGGCTGTGTCCTAACCCAAAAGAAATAGCGTAAATATTTTCAGATGTTCCAGAACCTGTAGTTTCTGCTCTAAAAGATCCCGGAAACAATCTCGATTCCTGAATCAATGTTGCCAACAACATTTCAATAGGAATATTTTCAAATGTAATTCCTCCAACACCATATTTCCATGGCTGAGAAGTTGAATTAAGCCCTTGAGGGGTTGATATTCCAGTATTTGTATACGCATAAGCCAAGTCAACTAAAAATTCAGAGTAATCATAAATGTCGCTATCTAAAAAGTTATTGTATCCTGTAGGATGAAATTCACTAAACCATTTTCCAAACGAATATGCCCCAGTTAATCCGTTATAATATTTTATCAACTCATATACTCTATTAATTAAAGTAGTTCTATTAGAATAACTTGTAATTAATGAAGGATTTAATGAATTAAAATTCTTATCTGTTTTTTCCGGATTTATAGGTATTGGTTGATCGTATGTTTTTAATAAAAAGTTAGTATGAGAATTATTTTGAAAATCATCACTTTCAACTATATCTATAATATAATTTTGAATATTTTCATCAAAATGCATATCTTCACCATCGAATGGTGCTCTCAAATCGTAATCAGGAAAATTTAAAGGTTTTACGTCATCTAAAGGAATTTCTCCTGCAAGATATCTGTAAAAAGCAAGAACATTTTCATCGTTTTTATACCATGAATCATTTGCCCAACCAATTATAGTATTTATATCTGAAACTCCTGCTCCTTTATTATAACCAGTGTAAATATATCTAATAAAATCATTTCTGTGTTCGCCTAAATGATCGAAATTTACACGTTCATCAGTGCTTTCTTCTAAAGTAGTTACAGATACTTTTGCATAAGCTGCTTTATTTTCTGACGAATCTTTAACTAAAATATTAAAATAATATGTAGTATTAGGGGTTAATCCAGTAACATCATAATGAGTTAAATTTTTTGTCCATGCGTTCAAAGGAGTTCCGTTTGCTTCTACCAAAGCAACTGTTCCTATATTGTCTGTCAAAGATCTGTAAACTATATATTCTAAATCAGATTGAGCGGTTTTGTCGTCTGTAGCTGCTGCCCATGATAGTTTAATTCCTGTTTCTGTTATTTCTGATGAGTTAATTATTCCAGAGTTTCCTGGTGTTGGTGGGGTAACATCTGGATCTTCAGCTTCCTCCAATGTAGTTACAGGTACTCTTACGTAAGCTGCTTTGTTTTGTGATGTATCTTTAACTAAAATATTAAAGTAATATGTTGTATTAGGGCTTAATCCTGTAACATCAAATTGTGTAATGTTTTTTGTCCATGCGTTCAAAGGATATCCATTTGCTTCCGCCAAAGCAACTGTCCCTATATTGTCTGACAAAGATTTGTAAACTTTGTATTCTAAATCAACTGTAGCAGTTTTATCGTCTGAAGCTGCTGTCCATGATAGTTTAACTCCTGTTTCTGTTATTTCAGATAATTCAATTATTCCAGAATTTCCTGGTAACGGATTAAAATCAAGTTCTAATAAAAGATCACAGCTTGAAAATATTATTAAAACAGAAAAAACAATAAAAAATAATAATCTTTTTCTTTGCTTCATAGCTGTTCCACCTCACTTTATTTTTTTTTCAAACCAAACCAGGTAACATCCCCCCAATAAATCATTCCGGTTTCTCTTGCCAATCCTTTTGAAGGATCGTTATCCTCTCTAATATGCACATAAGGTATATCCCCTCGAGATTTCACTTTATAAATTAAATCAAAAGTTATTTTTTTTGCCAATCCTTTTTTTCTATGTTCTTTTAAAGTATACATTACTCCCATTGTATTGTCTTCTCTAATTAATGCCCAAGAAATAGGATTATTTTTTTCATCTACAATCATTGATGAGGGTCTGGTAAGTATACATTCTTTAAGATATTCTTCTGAACCTTCTTCTTTATAAGTGTAATAAGTATTTACTAATTCTACATGAGTTTCATTTAAAGAAGGGAGAACTTCATCAATTTTAAAGTCATAATTTTCAGGAAGATAATATAGTACACATTGTTCTTCCCAATCTAAATTATATTCTTTAAGGGTTTGAGTAGTTAAAAAAAAGTTTTCCTTTTTTATTCCACAAAAACCAAATTCGTCTTGAAAATTAAAATTTTTTAATATTTTTTCATAAGTTTCTTTATCTTCTGCAAAAGGAACATGCCAGTAATCATCTTTAAAAATAAATCCTTTTGGATTATCTATATTATCTACAAATATTTCGTAAGTTTTAGAATTTTTTATTCTTCCTAAAACATTCAAATTTTCTATTTTATTTTTTTCTACTAGATTTTTTATTATCTTATAATCATAAATCTTAATCACAAAGATTTCTCCTTTCAATCTTTTTTTACTTAGGTAATTCTATATTTCCATAATCGCCAATATTTAAATTCAGAGTTTTTGGTTTTTTATTAACAGATACAATATTAACGTTACTACCTATTATAGAAGAATCAATTCTCATATGTATTGAGGAAATCGTTGTATTATTTAATATAATAGAATTTTCAATTTCAGAGGATTCTATAACCGTTTCGTTTCCAATAGAAGAATAAGGTCCAATATACGCATTACTAACAGCGCTGTTAGCCCCAATAATTACTGGCCCTCTTATTATAGAATCAATAATTTTTGCTCCTTTTTCTATAATAACTTGTCCAGCAATCGTTGAATTCTCATATACTTTTCCTTCTATTTTAGAAACATTAATCTTCTCAAGGATTTTTCTATTTGCCTCAATTAAATCTTCTGGTTTTCCTGTGTCTTTCCACCAACCATAAATTATATGTGCTCCTACACTTTTTGAATTACTAATCAACCAATCTATAGCATCAGTAATTTCTAATTCCCCTCTTAAAGAGGGTTTTATGTTCTTAATAGCTTCAAAAATTATTGGTTTGAAAACATAAACTCCGATTATTGCCAAATTTGATGGCGGAGTCTTAGGTTTTTCAACAACTTTAGTTACTTTTGATCCATCCATTATAGCAATTCCAAATCTTGAAGGATCTTCTACGGGTGTTAATAAAATAAAAGCGTCATTTTTGTTATTTTTAAATTCTTCAACAAATTGATAAAGTTCTGAGTGAACCAAGTTATCGCCTAAATACATTAAAAACTCATCGTCTTGAATGAAATCTTGAGAAATTGCAACAGCATGTGCTAATCCTCTTGGGTTATCCTGGATAATATATTCTATATTTATTCCCATAAAACTTCCATTTCCAAGACTTTTTTCAAAATCATTTATATTTTCTGGATTTACAACAATTCCTATATCAGTTATCCCAGAATCTTTTATTTTTTCAAGGCTATAAACTATAGTCGGTTTATTTGCGATTGGTATTAAAGGTTTTGCGTTTGTTAAAGTTAGTGGTCTTAACCTTGTCCCTTTTCCCGCGCATAGAATTAGTGCTTTCACTTTTATTATCTCCCCTTTTGATAATTTTAATAAATTCCTTAATTTTAATAGGTTCTATCTCTTTAATATCACCCGGATTAGGCACATCTCTTAAATTCCAAATTCCAAAACTAATCCTTTTTAACACTTTAACTTTATGCCCAACTTCTTTAAACATATATCTTATTTGTCTTTTTTTTCCTTCGGTAATAGTTATTATTATTTCGTTTTTTTTCTTTAATGTTTTTAATGATGCGGGTTTAGTTTTTATACCGCCTTCAATAGTAACTCCATTTTCAAGTTTAGAAACTTCTTCTGCTTTTATGTCTTCTTCAGTCATTACATAATAAGATTTTTTGACGTTTGAAGATGGTTTTGACATAAGATTTGCAAAGTCTCCATCGTTAGTTAAAAGTAATAATCCAGAAGTATTTTTATCTAATCTTCCTATATAAAATACGTTTTCTTTTATTTTTCCTTTTATATCATCAACTATAGTTTCTCTTCCGAAATCATCTTTCATTGTAGTTAATATACCATAAGGTTTATGATATAAATAATACTTTTTTTCAAATTCTTCGACTAAATCAGAAATAAAAAATTTTTTATTATCAACTTCAATATAATCAGTTTCTTTTAAATCTGCCCACGGTTCATAAGAAATTTTTCCGTTAATTTTTACTCCGTTAGACTTTACAATATCACATGCTTTTCTCCTGCTCATTCCCAGATTCTGAAGAGCTTTTTGCAATTTTATCATTTTTCATCTCCTCTAATTTATTTAAAGTTGTTTGAGGAATCCACTCATAAAATTTTTCGGACAACGTATATAAAAAATTTCTAATAGAATTTCTCTTTTTTACTTTTTTAATTAATCCATATTCAAGTAATTTTCTAACTTGATTATAGCAATTTTTTCCTCTTGATTTTTCTATTTCTATCATTCTTGAAGGCCCGTTCAAAAATAATATAGCTAAAATTTCAAATTGCGCTTCAGATAAATCAATTTTTTTTGGTTTTTTTGTAATAAGTAATTTTATTTCAGGTTTGACTTCAAATCTGTATTTATCTAAAACTTTTACCAATTCTACACCATGATCATCGCTTATATAGTGAATTTCTATATCTTGAATTATTTTTTTTATTTGTTCTTCTTCTAAATTTGTCAATTTAATAATTTCGTTAATTGAAACTCCATTCTGTTTTAAATAAATAATTGATTCAACCATTTTAAATTCAATATACAAAAAAAACACCTCTTTTGAACGATAGTAAAAAAATTGGTACGAAAAACTTTAGACTAAGTATCTATGATTTCTCAACACAGCCACATCAAGTAAAAATCATTTTGGTTGCGACACTACATTTAATCTTTTTATGATTTTCCTTACCAACTAGTGCTGACTGAACAACTTTTTACTAAATTGTATTTATTTCTTCTTCTTCATCTTCGTACTCTCGATTAACTATTTCCTTTTTTAAATTAATAAACTTACCATTTTCATAATTAAAAAGTTCCCCCACAACAAGCGAAAGTGCTGCTAAAAATAGGACTATAAATTTTAATTTATTTTTTCCAGAAATTTCATATAAATCCATTACATACAACTCTTGATAACTTTTCAAAGATTCCATAGCTTTTTCAACGGTATAAATTTCTTTTAAAATTTCTAATTTCCCATACATTTCAATGTATTCTGAAAAAAAAGAATCGAGTTGTATTTCCATCTTGTTTTCATCAAATTGTTTAGTGTTTCTTACGTTGACAAATTTTTTAGCTGGTTTACCTAATTCTCTCTTTATAATTTCAGAAGTATCTTTTATTAAATCATAATCTTCTATTAATGAATAAATCATATTTCTCTGTCTTTTAAAACATTCATCGTCTTTAGATGTGGGCAGTATTTCTTTTGATTTAAGATAAGTAAGATATGATGCTAAAGATAAATATTCTCCAGCTTCTATAAAATTAAAATTATTCTCTACATAATCATTAAAAATATCTGCAATAGTAGAAAGTGATATTTTTTTTATCGGCACTTTTTTTTCTCTTACAAGTTCTACTAATACTTCAAAAGAACCAGAATAAACATCAATTTCTATTTCCATAAATCAACCTTCTTTTTTTATTAAATAACAAGTTACATCAATATTATAGCATAAATAACATTTTCTTCAAAATTTAATTTTTATCTTCAAATTTTTCTTTTAATAAAGGTAAATCATCAGACTGTCTTAATGGGTTTTCTTTTAAAAAGCGTATAATTAAAAATAAAAATATTGCAAAAAAAACTAAACTTGTTCCACCTGTATTTTTAATTTCTTCAATAATAACTTCAGCCTCTTTTGGTTCAGTTGGAACATTTCTCAACAATATAGATAAAAATATTGCTAAAGCATTATTAATAGAATGAACAATCATAGGAATCAATAGTGAATTAGATTTAATATATATAAAAGCCATCACTACAGCAAATACAAAAGTTCCCAATATGTTTTGATGTAAAATGGCAAAAAATATTGAAGAAACAACTATAGCAAATTTCAAATTTATTTTTAAACGAAGTTTATACAATAAATAACCTCTGAAAAATAATTCTTCTACTACAGGAGCTAAAAAAACAATAGAAAAAATAAGAATCAAATTGAAAATAATTTCTACAAAACCTCCGCTTTCATAAAAAATTTGGTATGGTTGAAGCTGTTTTTCAAGGACAGAAGGCAAAAAATGTGCCAAAAAATACTGATAAACACTTGAGGCAAAAAGTGAAAAAAACAATAAAATAAAATTAAGATAAAAAATTTTCCCCCAATTAATATTTTCAACATCACCTATAAATTCATTTATACTTATTTTTTCTTTTTTTAATGTTCTGTATATCCAAAAAAATAAAACCCCAAAAACCAAAATTGAAAATACAGTATCAGAATATTTAAAACCATTTCTAGTCAATATCGTAAAGATTAAAAATAAAGGCAGAAAAGTCCCAATAAGATAAAGAACAAGATAAAACAATTTTTCAGAATTAAAAAGATTTATAATTTTTTTTCTCATATCATTATTCATTTATTCAACCTCATAATATTAGTAATATCTTCAAAAGTAGGCATACAAGAAACCGCTCCTTTTTTAGTTACCGCTAAAGCCCCAAGAATATTTGAAAAATTTAAAATATTTTTTATCGCGCTTCCGTTCTCAAGTTTGAAATCATTTTTAAACAAACTATAAATTAATCCAGACATGAATGCATCTCCAGCCCCCGTTGTGTCTACAACATCTACAGAAATTGTATTTGCTGAAACATATAAAGATTTCGAATAATACTCCGATCCTTTATTTCCTTTAGTTATAAAAATATGAGGAATTTTTCTTAAAATTATTTTTATAGCGTCATTATAAGGAATTTTTGGAAATAAATATTTAATTTCTTCTTCTGAAATTTTTAAAATCTCTACAAAATCAAAAGCTTCAAAGATAGTCTCTCTAAAATCTTTTATATTTTTATACAGATCGCTTCTTAAATTAGGATCAAAAGTTATAATTGCTTTATTTTTTTTGAGCTTTTTCAACAAAGCATAATGAGCATCTCTTGAATTTTTCGATACTAATCCTAATGAACCAAAATGAGCAACTTTAAATTTGGTATAATCAATTTTTTCAATATCTTTTTTACTCATCATAGTATCTGCTGTTCTATTTCGGTAAAAAGAAAAACTTCTTTCTTTAGTCTCCGAAAGAGATACTACCGCAAGAGTAGTTTTACTGTTAGATCTAAAAATATATTCTGAATTAACTTTAAAACTTCTAATTTTTTCAATTAAGTAATCCCCAAAAAAATCGTTGCCCACTTTAGAATATAAAAAACTTTTTACATTCAAAGAAGCTGTTCTAACTGCAACATTAGCAGGTGCTCCACCTAAATTTGCAGAGTATTTTAAATCATCTTTTGATGAAGATTCTGAAAAAAAATCTATTAATAATTCCCCTATAGATAAAAACATAAAATCACCTTTTTTAATTAATTTTTTCTATCTAATTTTACCATAATAATTTATTAATACAAAAATAGGGAATTCTGTATAGATTCCCCTAAATTAATTCTTCTATCTTTAATTATTATTAAATCATCTCGCTTAATAATTCGATATTCTTTTTATTTAAATTAGAAACAGACTTTTCAACTTTAGCTATTTTTTTTGTTATAAATTTTTCAATAAAATTCATGCTGTCAAAATTAAATTCAAAACCTCCATAAATAACTTTTTTAAATAAATTTCTTTGTTCTTCACTAAAATTATTAGTTAAAACATTTTTTATTTCACTTTCTTGCCCACAAATGATTAAAAAATAAATGTTTTTTGATTTTAAAATGTTATAATTATTAGAAATAAATTTTTTAATTTCTTTAGAAATTGTTCCAGCATATACAGAAGATGCAATTACAATATTATCATAATTGTTGAATTCTAATTCGCCTATTTCTTTTACGTTTACAACATCTGATTTTACTTTTGAATTTAAAAAATCTACAGCTCTTTTTGCTGCACCGTGTTTCGAAAAATACACAACTAAATTTTTCATGAGATTGCCCCCTTCTGATTAGATTAAATGATGCGATACTAATATACTTTTTTTTCTTTAAAACCCCACTATAGTAAAATTAATTTTATTTTAAATAAAAAAATAAGAGAGGTGTATCAAAATGAGTGATATTTACAAAGAGTTTGCAGATATATACACAACAGGCCCTTATATGAATTATAGCACTAAAATGGCAAATTTTTTCCCTTATTTATTAGAAGATTTAAATATAAAAGGAAAAAACATACTCGATATTGCTTGTGGAAATGGAAATTTTTTAATTCAAATCCACAATTATGGATTTTATGGCTGCGGAATAGATTTGTCTGAAAAATTTATTAATCACGCTAAAAAAATTGCTAATAAAAATAATTTAAATATTGAGTTTCATTTAAAAGATATTGTAAATTTTTCGTTTGAGAAAAAATTTGACATCGCAACTTGTTGGTTTGATAGTTTAAATTATATTTTAGAAAAAGAAAATCTTTTAAAAGTTTTTAAAAACACTTATGATTCATTAAAGAAAAACGGACATTTTATTTTTGATATGAACACAATTTATGGGTTCGCCAATGTTTGGACTGATAATGATGGTTTAATACAACAAAATACTGACAAAACGTTTGAAGTACATTTTTCTGATTATGATTTTGAGAAAAATTTAGCTTCTCTTGAAGTTGTTTTTTTTAAAAAAACAAAATCTGGCACATGGAAAAAATATACTGAAACACATTTTGAAAAAGGATATAAAGAAGAAGTTATCGATCTGCTTCTTAAAGAATCTGGGTTTAAAAAAATTCAAAAATTTTCAAAGCTCAATCCATTAATTGAATATGAAAGTAACAGTCCGAGAATTTATTATATGTGTAAAAAATAGTGTGGACAAAAATAATTTATAGTCCGGTGACCTACATTTCATTAAAAACTTGTCCACCCCGTCAATCTACGATTGCCACCCCTCAAGAGCTATGACGTAAACTTAAGAAACACGAATATGATATAACCCATACCAAATAAGAAT